>JAGGVB010000210.1 GCA_021158245.1 bacterium
ACGATTTTTACTGGGAGAGAGAAAGGTTCATGGTTAACTGCGTTAATGACTACATTAACATGGCCTTCCCCCCAAGCCTTAACTCACTCTCTCATGTGGTTATAAATACAGAAGCAAGAAAAATGCTGGGGTACAGAAGGGGTATTGCATCAACTGTAATACCTAATGTATTTAACTATGACCGTGAGCCTCCGGGAATCGATGAATATAATAAAGATATACGGAGAGATCTCGGGCTTGCCCCTGATGATATTATCTTTCTTCAGCCTACACGTATTGTTCAGAGAAAAGGAATAGAGAGCGCTATTGAAGTGATTCACAGACTTCAAAACCCGAAGATAAAGCTGGTTATTACACACTCGGCAAAAGATGAAGGCAAAGAGTACTACAACCGGATAATCAGCTATGCAGAATTAATGGATGTACCAATAGTTATCAACCCGAGTATATTTGCAGATAAAAGAGCAACCGGTGAAAACGGAGAAAAAATCTACAGTATATGGGATATTTACCCTCATGCGGATTTTGTTACGTATCCCTCAAGTTATGAAGGTTTTGGGAATGCATTTCTTGAAGCTATATTTTTTAAAAAACCCCTTCTTGTTAACAGATATTCAATATATCAGCAGGATATTGAACCAATAGGATTTGAAATAGTTGCAATGAATAACTATGTTAATGATAAAGTTATTAACCAGATTAAAGACCTTTTAAACAATCCTAAAAAAACTGAAGAGATGGTGGAAAAAAACTTCCATCTCGCTGCAAGATTTTTTTCATATGAAGTTTTGGAACAGAGACTGAAGACAATACTAATCAATTTCGGACAGATTTAATCGGAGATATTTTGAATAAAAATAATGATTCGGATTCTGTTTTTACTCCAAAAAAATTTGTTAATCAATTCTTGTCATCAAAGAAAATTTCCATGGAGAAAACAGGAATCTCTTCAATTGTGGTTTTATCATGGGCTGCAGGCCCAATACACTGGTTTGCACAAAAAACAAATGCTCAAAGAATTCACGACTGGATTTTCTCATCAACTTATCCTGTTTATAAAGCAAAAATAAATAATACGGACGTAACCTTTATTCAGGTTGGGATCGGAGCGCCTGCAACTGTTTCCAGCATGGAAGAGATGATTGCATGCGGTGCCAAAACATTTATAGGAATGGGCTGGGCAGGAAGCCTGCGAAAGGATATCCCCATAGGAACTGCGCTTCTTCCTGTTGAATCAGTTGTTGAAGAAGGAACATCCCCTCACTATATAAAAGACAGTTCGCTGATTAGACCGGATAAGGACCTCGCCATAATTATTAAAAAGTCCGCCTCAAAACTAGACCTGGAAGTTATTCCAAGTATACAGTGGACAACAGATGCCCCTTACCGTGAATTAAAATCAAAAATTAAGATGTATAGTGAAAAAGGTGTTTCCGGAGTAGACATGGAAACCTCTGCAATGTATGCTCTTGGGATTTTCAGGCATGTTTCCGTATGCAACCTTCTTGTTGTAAGTGATGAACTGTGGGGAGAATGGAGGCCGGGATTTTTTTCACATGGGTTAAAAGAGGTGTTTACAAAAACTCAGGAAGCTGTACTGACAGCTCTGCAGGATTTAACATCTTCATGATTACATACTGCAGAAATGAGTGCACTTATGGAAAAAAGAGTATGAGCAGGCCATTTTTTCAAAGGAATAATTAATTAAAATAACACAAGACGCAACTGCCGGCTGAATAGAACCCCTTCCTGTCCGCGAATCATTATACAGTTTATTCAGCCGGATGCATTCTCTGCCTTTTCTTTCATTATATTGTCCGTATTCAAGCGATTCCGCAAGATTAATTTTATCGGTTACCATGGTTTTATAAATCATGATGAAAACAGTTGGAGGTTGTAAAAATCCTGAATTTTGTATAATCACTTTACTTATCACAATATTCTATGCTTTCAATCTTTACTATTTGTAAACAGCAGCATTGCAGAATTTAATAAAAATGCAACATTTTTTGATTTAATTATTCAATAACAACCCTATGTTTAATAATATCTTCTGGCACAATTTTAGCACGTAAATAAATTTGTTAATTAAAAATCATTAAAAACTGCTGCTTATAACAGACACAGAGAATAGTTGTTCAGCTTTAAAACAGGAAAGCAATGAGAGTAGACATAATTAACAAAAGCAATATGAAATCCTGGAACGAGTACGTAAAAAACTCGCCATACGGTACAATTTTTCATACAAACGGCTGGAGGGCTCTTTTAGAAAAATACAAAAATTATGAACCTGTGTATCTTGCTGCTGTGAAAGGAAACTGCATTAAAGGAGTTCTTCCTCTTTTTTATGTACATCATCATTTCTTCGGGAGCAAACTGGTATCTGTACCTTATGCAGTGATTGGCGGTATCTGTGCAGACAATCAAAATGCCAGAAACATTCTTTTTGAAAAAGCCATTGAATTGACAGACACACTTAACGCTGATTACCTTGAACTGAGACAGGAAGTGCCTGTTGATGCAGACTTGAAAATTGACACAAACTACTATACTTTTAAACTGGAGCTTGACTCAAATCCTGACAACATCTGGAGAAATATAAGAAAATCAATGAGGAAATCCGTTAAGAAAGCAATTAATACAGGACTTCAGGTAGAGCTTGAATACAACAACTTTCATGAGTTTATCAACTTTTATTTAAAGGATGTAAAACACTTCGGTACACCGGATCAAGGCAGAGAATGGATAAAAGGAATAATAAATTCTTTTCCTGAAAACCATTCTGTTGCAAGGGTCCACTTTCAAGGGCAGACAGTAGCAATGTTTCTCGTAAGGCATTACAAGGGAACAGTATCAGAAGTAATCGGAAATGATCTTCCCGAATTCCGCCACATGAACCCCAATCAGCTTCTTGAATGGAAATTGATTGAAAATGCAGCAATAAACGGATATAAACATTATAACTTCGGCCGAACTATAAAAGACAGCGGCTCATATTTCTTTAAACTGGGATGGGGTGCTGAACCTGTGCAGCTATATTATCAATACTATCTAAAAAATGCAAAATCAATTCCGAATACAAGCCATATCAACCCTAAAAGACAACTCTTTTCCAGGCTGTGGCGGCATTTGCCAATTATAATAACAGATACCCTGGGCCCGGCTATAAGGAGACGTTTTCCATAAATTTATTCCGTATATCCGATTCCTGTGGACGAAAAACCTTCTTTTGAATCATAAAAAAACACTTCTGCACCAAAAAAGATTTCCTTCCCCTGTTCATCTGTTTTCGGCAGCCATCCCCCTGTATTATAAATACCAAATTTTTTGCCTGACGGAAGCTCCGGCAAATTAATTTCCGGAGCATAAACCGAACCCCATGGAATAGGCTGGTGAGTATGCCCGAATATCATACCTACAGGATCAGGTATTTCTATATTATCATTATTTTTCAACTCTTCTATCTCATATAAAGTTGAACGATAAAAATCAAGAAACCTCTGCCTTACAACAGGATTTGTTAAAAATTCAATATTATATCTTGCAGGGCTAACCTTTTCAAGGCTGTTAACTATTTTTTTCATAATAATATTAAACAGCATCCTGTTTGTGCTTTTATGTAAACCCTTCCATGCACTGTTCATCTCTTTTTTCAGCTCTGCAGCGTACTTATTAACACTTCCGTATTTATGTTCGCTGATTTCCGACTGAATTTTTTGAATAATATCAGTTAACGGCCCTGACTGGCCTACTGCAGCAGACTCTAACTCGCATACAGGCAGGTTCATTGCAACAAGCTCTCCAAGATCAAAAATACCAGGTTTCTTAATATTAAGATCTTTACCAAAAACAGACATACCCCACTTGCCAAGAAATGTCCATATTAGATCCATATAATGGCCATGAGTCATTATTATTGTTTCCGAATCAGTAACAAGATAAAGATTCGGAAATCCGACAATAAACGGTGTAGGAGGATTTGTAAGATAATCCAGAAAAAGCCCTGCATATTTTGGACTTCCCTTTTGTCTGTGGATTCTTACTTTTGGGAGAGTAAGTTTCCAGAAAGAAGGGGATTTTCTATCATCAAGGATCACAGGAACAGACATTCGATACGATTTGGGTGATTTGCCTCTTATAACTCTGTTTGTAATATTAAGCTGATATTGAATTGTATTCCATATATCAAAATCATGATTTCCCGGAATGTATATAATCTCATCTGCGAGTTTTTCATCTCTTATTTTCTGGAAAAAGAACCGCCCGATATCATAAGCCTCTCTGTACTGTGTGACAGAAAAATCAAGAATATCTCCGAGAAGAATAAGATAATCCACAGATTTACCGTTGAATTTATTCTTAAGAGCAGATTTAAACTCTTCGAAATAATCTCCGGGAACAATCTCTCCTGTATCCTGATCTCTTCTAACCATATAGGATTTGGGGTTCCCGAGATGCAGATCCGATATAACAGCCAAACGCACTTAAATACTCCTCTTTAAAATTAGCACAGGACAAAACAATAAAGCCATATAATTTATTACAAATATTTTTAAATTACCCTATCAGCCGCCGAGAGAAATTGTTGCATTAATTCCAAAACCCTTGATATCAGTTGTGCCTGCACGCAGATCTTTTCTCTTGCCAAGCTCAAAATGCAGCCCTCCGTTTACTGTTTTCGTAAACGAATATGTAATTGTCGGTTTAAAAGACCAGTTCATGGTATTTGACATATCTGTAAAATTTGTTTTCCCCGCCTGTTTTCTTGCACTTACATTAACACTGCTCTGAAAAGTTACAGAAATATCAATGTTGTTATTAAATCTTTTCTTTAAAAAGGGAAGCTTTATTCCCTTTTTAAGATTGTACCTTGCAGTCACATTTATCTGGGATGATGTATTTTTTGTAATTCCTGAGCTTACAAGCATCTTCTCCTGTATAGATTCACTGGTATTGTACTGGAAGGAAGCTGTAATCCCGTTTTTAAAGGCAAAATTAGCACCTATAAAAGGCCTGAAATCTTTTGTCACTGTTCTCTGGGTGGGTGTACTTGTGGAATCCTTCCATGTCTCCGATTTTTTACCGGTAAAAGCATGAGAAACTACTATAGAACGCATAAATTTAGATATAAAGGGAAGTCTTTCAATGCCTGTCAACCTGACAGTCCACGACGGGAAAGGAATCGGAGTGCTATTCAAAGAAAGCACTGAATAAGAAACATTCCCTGTAACCTGTGTTGACCTGCTTTCTGCATTAGTATAAACATAGTTAAGCGTTGTTGCGAGATTTTTAATTATTTTAAAACCACTTCTGAAAGAAATGTTCCTGTTCTTCTGAGTGGAGCTTCTCTGTGTAACATTTTCAGAAAGCGGAACACCCGGATCATCTGTTAACCCGAATTGATACTGTGCTGATGGCGTACCCTGAAGGCCGTAATGGCTTGCAGTTATATTGTTGCGCATACTTACTGAAACAGGATCTATTTTTTCAATCAATTTTCCAAAAAGATAAAACGCCGGCCTTAGGAAAAATCCCCCTGATTTTTTTTCATCCTTCTTCTTTGTCTTGCTGTCTTTCTTTGCATCTGCTGAAGGTTTTCTTCTTCTCGTTACAGGAGTCCTTCTTTTTCTCGCAAAAGCCGACTTCTTTTTTACTTTAAAGTACTGCACAAATCTTTTCGGAGTAAAAGTTCCCGTAAAAGTCATTGTAGTATTAATTGTAGAGCTTCTGCTTGTTCCTGTTGTTCGTATTGCCGGATTATCACTCCACCTGTAACTTGCTGAATATTTACCTGTCGTTGTAAACCATGAAAATATTTTCGGGCTTAAATTTAAATTTGCATTCTGGCTAACAGATAAAGGCATGCCTGGTTCCGTAAATGAAGAAACAACATCCATCCACTTTGAATGAAGCATGTCAAACTGCTGAGTTTTTGAATAATCAGCGGAAATTACATTAAAAGGTTTGTAGTTGACAGCAAGTGTCCTTGTAAAATTTGACTTAAAAACACTGCTGTTTACACCTGACCTTTTTCTCGATTCATCCTCTGAATCACTCCCCTGAAGAGAAAAACTAAAGTTAGACGGCAAGTAGTAAAATTTTGTTTTTGCAAACTTCTTTAAAAGCCCGAACGACCCTGCCCATTTAAAAGGTAAGAAATAGTGCTGATTACCGAATCCAATTCTGTAGCTGAAGGATCCTTTGTACTGTAATTTTCTTCCGGATGCAACAACAGGGTTACTGGATTTTGCCTTTGTGAGACTTGCCTTTGCATCTATCGGATCAATTAGATACCTGACAAGAAAATTTCTTGACTTCGTCCTTTTTTTAAAAGCAGCATTCAATCCCAGCGACTCGTTATCTGTCCTTATTTCAGGCATCAGTGAATCCGGTACTGTACGTTTGTTTACAAGAATATCGCTTCCCGGCTTATATTTCGGCGTTGACTGTGTTTTCGCATAATTTGCACTTATCGGAATCGAAAGCCCCCAGTGCTCAGGAGTAAATTTGTCAAGATTCATGCTCATAAAAGCCCTTGTTCCAAGAGTTGTAGAGCCTTTTCCGAATCTTTCATTGATAGTATGAAAATCCGCTTCCGTACGCTGGAATTCGCCGTTCATAACGATAAAATCAGAAAGACGAAGATCCGCCTTAAATCTCATTGCCTTTCCTTTATCCTTTTTAACACTGGAAAGGCGCAGTTCATCCATCCATACTGTTCCGTAGAAAGGCTCCTTACCCTTATTTATAACACCGGCAGCAATCCACCTGATGTTTGTAAGAGACGGCTTTCCTACAATGGTAATTATATGGCCGTTGGCCTGTACTTCACTTATTGTATCCTTTCCTGCTGCTTCCATTTCTATCTTGAGCCTGCTCAAATCTTCGAACGAAACTTCAATATTATTTCTCTTATCCCATCCTGAGTAAAGAGGAATTTTGACTTCATAATAAACCCGGTTCTGAGTATCAGAACCCCATCTTAGGAAAAATTCCAATGAATCCTGAAGAGATTCATAAAAATCGTATTTATCCATACCATAAACAAACATCTTCAGATAGTTGTAATTTATAAGATTCTCGGAAGAGTACAGCTGCTTGTGAGCAAGTACAGCCGCCCCCGGCTCAAGGTCTGTTAACCCCAAAACAAGCGACTGTTCCTTTGAACGAATCTTCTGAATCGGATCAATTACACCCTCAACTCCCGGAGGCTGAGTGTATTCAGGATTATCGTGAGTGTTTACAACACTTATATTCAAGGTACTGTCCCCAGGAGTAATAACAAAAGTGGAATCGCCTTTTAATTCTTTTCCCTTGAACTTCCATTCATTACCTGTTAGATTTATCTCAACTATTTCAAACAGGCTCTCTGTCTGCATGCTGTCTGCCCAAATTCTTACAAATTCAATTCTCGACCAATCCGGGGTCCCTTTTATCATAGAGGGCGACCTTAGAGGGATTCTGTAAAGGCGCCATCCTGCTGTATTGTTTTTCTGCCCGGCAATCAAAGCAGTATCAGGGCTATCCTTCTCAAGAGAAAAAGAATATTCAAAATAGTCATTATTCAGATCAACGCCTGAATTATGGTTTAAGTCCTCGGAGTTAGGGATCTGAGCACCGTCATTCCTGTTGTTCTCTGTGCCGTTAATGTGAGTATAGTCATAACTGCCGCTCACATATTCCCAGTCATCATAACTCCACGGCTCGTCCGCTTCTTTTATGCCGTCCCCGTTTATGTCCCAGAAATCATATAATGTAGCTCTGCCGTTAACAACAGCGGCTGAAGGATCATGCGGCCAGAAAAGCTCCGGAGGATCTGGCCCAAACATTCCGTCAATACCTGTGTCCTCGTCTTCATCAAGAAGATTATTCCTTGCACGTGTCTCTGTTGATTTATCTTCTGTGTCCCTTATGTTGTTCGGTATAACATCTTCAGAAACACGGCCAAGATCAATGTGGAGCCTGCCGTTATTACCTCTCACCATTATTTCAAGATATTTACTCTCACTCTGATCAAAAAAACCTGCAGAAAGTGCACGCATAATTCCACCCCAGGACTTTGCCTTATCCTGCAAAGTCGGGTTGGGAGTAAAATGCACTGCAAGGACATTCGTTCTTGTCGTACCACCGAAGTTATTTGTCACTTCTCTGTCAGGCCAAATTTCCTGAATCGAAACCTGGTTGTATGGGTTGTACCAATATATGCTTCCCTTATCCTGCAACGATAAAAGATGATCACTCCTATCATAAGGCAGAGATGAAGGCCCCCATGCATATCTGGTAACTCCGAGGTTGATTTTACGCTTAGCACTCTCAAAATCGTCAAGATATGCAACTCCGTTTTTATCGTCTGTTGCATCATTGTTAAGAGTATTGGGATTTGGCACTACCTGGGCATACTCCCCTTCAAATGACATGGAAGAGGGCTGCTCAAGATTAAGAAGAGGCAAAGCGTTAAATGCTTTTGTTAAAAAATCGGGTTTGAACGACAGTGCGGTATTTACATCCCACACAAAGTTCTTCATAGGCGCATCCTTGCCTACTCTTATACGCTTGTCCATTGTTGTCTGGCTGAGATATAAAAAGGTACCGCCTATAAAAGATCTTTTATTTCCATCTTCCCAGAGTGTGTACTCTGCCCTGGCCCCCATAAGCGTTTTTTTATCAATAGTAAAAAGCTGCTGGGACTCATAGCTTATTTCCAGATTGGCATTTGGATTTAAAGCCTGTTCATTGAGAATAGTAAGTGTTCCGGTGAGATAATCTATTCGATAATCAACATCCTTGGTAAGAGTCGTTCCATTCAGAAGTACCTTTTCAGAATTTTCAATAACATTCATCCCTAATTCATGAACAGGGCTGACAGACGAGGATTTAACTTCCATATAAAATTTGCTCTGATTTCTTATTGCCGACACACTTGTAGTGTCGTAAATTACAGAAGACCAATAATCGCGCGGCAGATCAGACCCCGATCCATTACCCGGATCAAATGGCCGTAAATCAGGAAAAATAACTTCGCCTCTGCTCAAGCTCAATATATTCGGGTCAATATCAATAACATCATCCGGATTAGGCTGGCCGTTTACATCCGCTTTATCAAGTCCGAAGAGATTCAGAAGAGCCCTCTCTTTGCCATTTACCTGAATGGATTCTTTTGGTGTACCTGAAGGTACTTTATAAAATATTCGAAGTTCAAAACCGTCTTTATCAATATTTCTTCCCCCCAAAGAGTAGACATTCTTCCACTCAAGATTCCATGTTGCATCCGAAGGCCTTGCGGACCTTGGTTTTATTATTTTATATACAAGCCGTTTTGATTTTGAAGCAGTTGTATCTGCAACGTCATTTATCCACGTTCCAATTGTATCACCGTTGGTTTTGATATATGAAACAGCAAGCACCTCACTGTCCTGCAGGGGCATGTTCATATAGATAAAACCGAGCTGCTTGTTAATATAAAAATCCTTGTTAGCCTCCAGTGGAACAAACCAGTGCTGCCTGTTTTCTTCATTACTTGCAT
>JAGGVB010000211.1 GCA_021158245.1 bacterium
ATATGAAAAATATAACTAAAAAAAATATTCCTGAATTTAAAACTGAGGAAGAAGAAAGAGAGTTTTGGGCCGATAAAGATTCTGCAGAATATATTGATTGGTCAAAATCTAAAACTATTACTTTGCCAAAATTAAAACCGACTCTAAGGACTATTTCAATCAGATTCCCCGAGATAATTATTGAAGAATTAAAATTTCTCGCTAATAAAAAGGATGTACCTTACCAATCTCTGCTGAAAATATTTGTAGCAGAAAGAATAGATGAAGAGCTTCATAAATAAGATAAGATAACACCAAATGAACCGGATGAAAACGCAACATGTCATTGACAATTTTTCATTCTGCAGACGTGAAGTGGTTTTTGGAATAAAAAATTTTTTAAGGAAAATTCCTTAACCTGTGTTTCATAAAATATCAGTTGTTTTCACCGTTGATTTAAGCATTAATAAACAACCTGTTTGATTCAGCATATAGCTATTATTTTTTTTAAACCGCACTCCGGGGGCATCATGCAATTAAACAGAATACCGGGATTTATATTTTTTTTATATTTATCACTTAATTTTTCTGCTGTTTCCCAGACATTAAATTTAAAAATTGATAAAGTATTTACAATAGGCGGGCCGGAGATTGAAAAAGAGGGGTATCTTTTTATTGCTCCTCAGGAGGCTTTTACAGACTCTTCGGGAAATATTTATGTAAGAGATGTTGTTACAACCATGGGCTATCACAGTCAATGCATTAAAAAATTCGACGCTCACGGTAAATATGTTCTGACAATAGGAAGAAAAGGAAAGGGCCCTGGCGAATTCCTGCGGATATTAAGTTTCTGTATAAACCAAAACAATGAAATTTTAACTTACGATGAAATTAACAGAAGATACTCTATCTTTTCAACCGAAGGAAAGCTTTTAAAAGACTTTCGTGCAACAAAAAAAGGATACTTTTCTCTGCATGCTCTCCGCGCTTTTGGCACAAATAAATTTCTGATAGCACACGAGCAAATGCCCGAATATAAAATCAACAATGTATTTACTGTTTTTACAAATGATATGAAGAAAATTCTCTTTTCTTTTGGTACAAAAAAAGATTTTCAGAACAATACTGACCCTCTTTTTGAAGAAATCTTCTACTATGAAAAAATTCCTTTTGCTTTAACTGATTCCACAAAACTGCTCGGTTCACACATATATTACAATGGCTGCGCAACATTTATGGAAAATAAAAACGGAACATGGATATCAAAAGAAATTAAAGCGCATAAATGCAGATATACAAATGTGGACAGAATCCCGGGAAAATACGTAAAATCCAAAAATTATTCTGCATATAAAAGCCCCGGTATTTTTATTATTCCATGCAGACACAATGGTAAAGTTTACGGATATTTAATAAGAAATCTTACAGCCGGAATTTTCCCTTTTCAAAAAGATAAATTCATACAGTTTATTTTGATTTTGGTAAAAAAGAATGAGTATGAATTCGGGTTTAATCTTTTTTCAGATAACGGCGAATTCCTTGGATACCAAAAAATAAAAACTTATACTGACTTTTATTCAATATCTCATTTTAAAGTCATTGGCACGGATAACAAACACGGGTATTTTGTTTCCGAACAAATTGACAGCTGCCCTGTGATAACAAAGATTTCCATCAGGGAATAATACAAATACTTAAAAAAGAGGATATTCATATAGCAATTTAGTGATTTCTAAGATTTATACAACCATCTTTTCCCCCGCACCTGAAAATCTCACACCCTTTCCTATCCTCTCCCTTGACTTTTTCCCTGATATTTTGTAAACTTACAGTGCTCAGAAAATTGAGCTATTCAGACTCCGAGTCTTGTTCCCTACGGGTGGCTTACCTATGGGAAAAGACCGATAGGGTTCGGCCGGAAACAGCCGTGCCTCCCGTACTTGGAAAGGAGTTAAAATGATACCGGCATTATTTCTACATACCGCTTTCTTTTTATCTCCTTTCCTTAAAGATATTCCATAATCCGGATTGTATTGGGGCAGTATAATGGATCAGATAATGCGCGGCATTTCAGACGCGGTAAAAATAATTCTGTCATTTGACAGAGAATTTCTACAGATAGTTTCAGTTTCCGTAAAATTGTCAATTGCATCTACTCTGCTTGCATCTATTCTCGGAATACCTGCAGGAATTTTTATCAGCACTACCAGGTTCCCCGGACGTGATTCAGTAAAAACTGTGCTCAGCACTTTAATGTCCCTGCCCACTGTTGTTGTGGGACTCACAGTCTATGCGTTTTTATCCCGCAGCGGCCCTCTTGGATCCATGAAACTGCTCTATACTCAGGCTGCAATAATCATAGGCCAGACAATTCTGATATTCCCGATAATCACTTCCCTGACAATCTCAGCTGTATGCACTATGGACAGAAGAATTAAGGAGACTGCGCTTTCTCTCGGAGCAAATCAGTCTCAGGCTTTCAGAATCTTTCTTAAGGAATCAAGATACGGAATAACTGCTGCTGTTATTGCAGGGTTCGGCCGGGTGTTTGCCGAAGTAGGAGTCTCTATGATGCTCGGCGGAAACATACGCCACTACACCCGGACAATTACAACTGCAATCGCTCTTGAAACAAGCAAGGGAGCTTTTTCCATGGGCATTGCTCTCGGAGCTGTACTCCTTGTTGTGGCCTTTGCAATAAATATCGTGTTTTTACAGTTCCAAAGATATGCAGGCAGATAAAAATGTACTTACTTGAAAATATAAAATTTTTTAGAAACAAATTCAATCTTACAGTTGACAACCTTAAAATAGAAAAGGGTAAAAGTTACGCAATTGTGGGGCCCAACGGATCCGGCAAATCAACTCTTCTTGAGCTTCTTGCTCTTCTGCAGAAACCGAATTCAGGTACAATTATTTTTCAGGGGCGCAGAGTAAAGCACAATAATTCCGGACAGATCTTAAACATGCGGCAGCAAATCAGCACCTTACTGCAAAATCCCTATCTCTTTAAAACAAGCGTAATATCTAACATTCAGGCAGGGCTTAAAATAAGAGGGATTTCTGAAAAAGAAATTTCAGAAAGATGCAGTAAAATAATGGATGAACTTAAAATCTCTCATCTTGCAGACCG
>JAGGVB010000212.1 GCA_021158245.1 bacterium
AGAGGCAGACCGGATATTAATAATTTAATATGGGCTTTGCCTTGAGAGAACAGACTATTTATTCCGATTTTATATTTTCAGACCGTTTTGCGGAGGGGGAGAGGTGCGGGTGGATGGATTTAAATAGATCTGAAATCAAAAATCGGTGTTATGGAGGTATGTATCCTTTAAGAAGTCAACTGCTTTTGGGCTGGAAGAAAGAATTGTCTTATAAAAATAGCTAAATGAAGGGAATAAATTTTCCTTATATAAGGAAATTGTTGAATTTTCCCTTTATTTATACGTGCTTTTTCTTATATTATATATATTGATAAATGAGTGCGTGGTAGATGGGAATATGCTGGGCGTAGATATGTAAAAAATAATAAGGGAGGATTTTATGAGTCTCGAAGAGAAAAAGATGAAAGTAAAGTTCCATATCCCTGATAATCACAAATTGCATTTTACCACAAGCGTTTGGGGAGGGATAAATGCGAAGGGTATGCTTGAAATTCATTTTCTACATGATAGGCCACCGCTGCCTAAATCTTCTATTGATACCATTGATAATTCAGGACATTTATTGCGTTCTCAAATTAACACTAAAGAATATAATATAGTGAGGTCGGTCCAAACTGGCGTAGTAATGGATGTTGACTCAGCGAAAAATTTAATGAAGTGGCTCAATGAAAAAATTGAGGCATGGGAATTAATGAATAAGGAGAATGGCAATGAACATTAATGTTGAAGGATATAATGCTTCTAGCTATGTTGAATATGGTTTTATACTTGGTCATATTTATACTGTTGGAGTTTTAAGTCAAGCAGATAATAATTTTTCTTTTTCTCAACGCAACATTAATATTGATAATTACAGCTTTTCATCACCTGAAGTGACAATTTTTGTACACGAGATTACCTTGAATGATAAGGTTATAAAACTCAGTTGGCCATTAGTTCTTACTATACAATATATAGAGGATATTGTTACAATATCTAATGATGATTTAAATATATATGCAGTAGGTAATAGTATGGAGCATGCTATCAAGGAATTTAACCATCATTTCTTCCATTTCTTGACTTATTATCGAAATATTCCAGATGATAAGCTGACGGGATATGCAAAGCGCTTAAAGGCATTATTCCAGAAAATAGTCAAAGAGGAAAAAGATGCCAATTCCTAAACGAATAATAGAGAAAAATTTAAGAAAAAAAGGATTTGTCCAAGATAATAATGATCATCGCTACTTCTATCATGAAATAAATGGTAAACGAACAGGTGCCTATGCATTTACTTCCCATGGTTCAAAATATAAAGAATATGATATTAGATTAATTAATGTTTTAAAAAAAGAATTAAAATTAAACACCTTAAAAGAAACAGAGGATCTATTGAAATGTCCAATGGACAGAACAAGATATGAGAAGATATTAAAAAATAAAGGGATATTGTCATAATTTATAGCCTAACACATATTCATCCTAAAAAGTCCCCGTATAAAACCGGGAAGATTTTGTAGTTTCATGGTATTCTTCTTTCAAACAAATAAATGAAACGGGTATTATCATTTTGCAGATGGAAAGGCACTTTTGCAGGTAAATTCATAAATTCAAGATAAGAAGCGTTAGGCGGCATTAGCAAATGTCAAGTAAACTGAACAAAATACTTGACAATATCTAGAAAAGAATTATATTTGTAATATGAATATTGCAAAGAAAATAGAAGAAAAGATTAGTAGTATTGAAAAAGGTAAAACATTTACTTACAAAGACCTCAATATAAAAAAAGAAGAATGTCCGGCGGCCTCAAAAGCAATAGAACGCTTGATTAAGAAAGAAATCATAAAACGAATTTCAACAGGAGTTTTTTATAAACCGAAACAAACGGTTTTCGGAGAATTAAAGCCTGATGAAGAAAAAATAATTACGCCTTATCTATTCAAAAACGGAAGAAGAATAGCCTATATCACAGGATTATTGCTCTACAATAAAATGGGGCTGACTACCCAAATTCCAAAAGAAATAAGTATTGCAAGTAATAAAAAACGGATTTACATATCCAAAGAAAACATAAAAGCAAGTGCCGTAAAAAGTTATGTAGAAGTAACAAATGAAAATTACAAACTGCTTGAACTGCTTGATGCTTTAAAAGATTTTAAAAAGATACCGGATTTGAATAAGAAATCGGCTATTCAAATCTTGACAAATAAAATACTTGAATTAAATAACAAGCAAGAAAAAGAACTAATTGAAATAGCACTTGAATATCCGCCGAGAGTTAGGGCTTTTCTCGGAGCATTACTTGAAAATATTGACAAAAATATAAATGTTAAAACTTTGGATAACAGCCTTAATCCGTTGTCGCAATATAACCTTGGACTTACAAAAGATATTTTACCAACTGTTGAAAAATGGAATATTGGACTTGCAACAAAAAAATGGACAGAAAGTTAAGTTTAAGCAACATTTTTCATTTCCATAAATTGTACAGGTATGAATATCAATACCTCAGTAACATTTATGTTCTTTCGTATAAAATTTCATCTCGTCCTCTTTTTTTAATGTAATTAAACGAATTGAGACTTCTATGATAGGAATATAATCTCAATTGGGGAACCTGCCAACTGTTCCTCCCGCTGTAGCAGGATCCGTAGGTGCAAGAGAGATTAACCGCTAAAATCCCAAAACACGGTTATATATTTAAAAGAAATTATTCCTTGATTTTAATAAATTACTATTCTATATTGACCTATAAGATAGGTCATATAACCTATATCGGAGGTCAATAAAATGTTGGAACCATTATTAGGCTCAAAAAACAGAGAGCGGGTATTGCTGTTTCTTTATTCAAGGGATCAAGGATATGCCCGTGAAATAGCCCGTTTTTATAAAACAGATATTAGTCAAATTCAAAAACAATTAGAAAGATTAGAGATAGGTAACATTATTTATAGTAAAACCTTAGGAAAAACAAGAGTATATTCTTTAAATCCCCGCTATCCCTTTTTAGAAGAGTTACAGGCTCTCCTTGAAAAAGTATTATCTTTTTATCCGGTTGAAGAACGTGAAAAACTCACCCTGTCCCGAAAAAGGCCGAGAAGAAAAGGAAAACCTTTATGAAACATATTAAAGAAATGTCTCTCGGTGAGTTAGCTGCTTATATTTGTACACATCTTCAAAAAAATGGTATTCATTGTGTCCTTACAGGCGGAGCGTGTGTATCAATTTATACGGAAAACAGATATGAATCGTTTGATCTGGATTTTGTTGAAAACGTGGCTTCAAAACGGAAATACATTATTAAAGTACTATCCGAAATTGGATTTAAAGAGGATAATAAATACTTCAAACATGATGATACAAAATATTTTATTGAGTTTCCGGCAGGTCCTCTTGCGATCGGCAGGGAACCTGTTCATGAGCCTGATGTTATAAATTTTGAAACGGGAAAGCTTGTACTGCTTTCACCGACTGATAGTGTAAAAGACAGGCTGGCAGCATATTATCATTGGAATGATAAACAATGCCTTGATCAAGCTGTTTTGATAACAGAAAACAATAATATTGATATTGATGAAATTAAAAGATGGTCTGAACAGGAGGGTAAGCTGTCTGAGTTTGATTCAATTAAAGAAAAATTATTACATCAAAATAAGAACTTATAACATGCAGTAGCGCACTGGCGAAGCTTGAGCGTTTTGTTTTTGGGGAGAGCTTTGGACGGATATTGCCGTTTATAAAAATAAAAGCAGTGGGGATGTTACCGTGCGCTCATTTTAACATTTAACGTGGCTTCGGGACGGCATCAGTTAGCCGCACATCAGAGCCAAAGCTACTTACTGAAAGTCAAGTAAAAAATAAAAGATAATTTTGAATTTATTCTTTGAAAACGATCCCCTTTAAGCTTAAAAAGCATGTACCTTTCCATGAAGTCCGGACGCACCTTGCCTGCTGCAGTCTCAAAGTCATTGCGGATGTACAGTGCTGGTTGTTTTGGAAATGCACTTTATCAAGTAAATTCCGGTTTATTGAAGATAAGAGTCGTTAACATTAAAAAGATATTGCAGTTTCTATAAAAAACAGTATATTTAGATTAGTACCCGTAAAATTATAATGGAACAAAATCAAATGACATTTGAAGATAAAGTAGAGCGAATAACTAAACAATTCAGACAAATAATCGAGAAAAAGTATAATATTCTTGATATGAAATTGTTCGGATCAAGTGCGAGAGGTGATTTTTCGAATACTTCTGATATTGATATTATGGTTAAGCTGCCGATAGTAAATCGAGAAATCGAAGAGGACATGTTTAACATTGCTTATAAGCTTGAGCTTGAATATGATTGTATTATTGATATCATTGTACTCTCTGAGAATATTAAAAGTATTATTCCGTTATGTCAAAATATTGAAAGAGAGGGTGTTGCAATTTGAATAAAGAAGAAAAAAATAATTTAATTCAGTATCGCTTAGAGCGGGCTAATGAATCTTTTAAAGCTGCAAAAATAATGTTTGAAAATAATATGTATATTCCGGCAATGAATAGGATCTATTATTCAATGTTCTATGCAGTACAGGCATTACTGATTTTAAATGAAAGTACATTTTCGAAACATGGACAAGTGAAGGGATTTTTTAACAGAGAATATATCAAAACCGGGATTTTTCCAATAAAATTCGGTAAACTGTTCAGCAAAGTGTTCGAGTATCGTCAGAAGTATGATTATTTGGACCTGATTCTACCCGAAGAGGAACTCATATCAGATTACCTGATCGAAGCAAACACAATAAGATTTCTGAATTTATTGAAATTAAATTAAAATCTTTGTAGCTGCTTTATTTAAAGCAGTCCCGTATAAAATGCTAACCCAAATTTGCTACGGATGCGCCAGCGGCGTTTCGTTCATTAATTTCAATCCGGCTTTTGTGATGTTGATGTGCCGACGCCCGGGATGGGTTTCGTTGAGTGCGGCGGCATATCGTGCTGTTGGCTAAATTTTAATCATTGGTTTGGATAGTATCGGTTTGGTGCGCTGCAGAAATAATCGTTATAACTATGATAAATGTTTGTATATATCTTTTTGGTGTCCAATTTTAATCACTAAAATGACCAAAATATCATTTTGGATTTCATAAATAATTCGATAATCACCAACACGTGATCAAAGTCAACTATTCTTTCTTTTAGCGACAATTAAAATTCCCGTATTAATTGTTGTTGATGATATATCTTAAATTGGTTGTTTTAATAATTTTTTGCTGTTTTTTAGATTGTTCAAGACGATAGCTTTCTATGTTCAGTTCCAAAATTACACTGTGATGAACCATGCGGCCAATCCTGCTATAGTCTCAAAGTCATTGCGGATGTGCTGTGCCGGTTGTTTAAGCTTCCCTGCCCGAGTTTAAAGCGGAAACCGTTGTAAGAACTTTTAGAAGAAAAGGATTTCCCGACAGGAATTTAAATAAATTTAAATGAAATAAATTGCCTTTTAACTCTTAATATTGTAATTTTATAGTATTCTCCTTTCAAATAAATAAATGAAACGGGTATTATCATTTTGCAGATGGAAAGGCACTTTTTCAAGTAAATTTATAAATTCAAGATAAGAATCGTTATGCACAATAAAAATGACCAGCAACGTTCTGATAACAAAAATGATATGAGAAGAATAGGATTAATAATATTTATCGGATTGATTTCACCATTTATTTATGGTCAAAATCTCGAAACGAACCTGACACTTGCCCCATTAATGACGTTTAAAAGTAACCAGACAACTGCAAGTGAAATTGCATTCGGATTCTCTGTTTCTATACAGGAATTTTATAATCTGACTGATAATTTTGCTATTGGCTCGGAGATTATGTATTCATTTGAAAACTATAAATTGACAAGAGATTTTGAAGGTGATGGAATACCTGAATCATTTCCGTATTACGAGAGTAAATTAACAAATCATTCGTTAAAGGCGAGCGGACACAAAAAATCAGCAATAAAAATTCGATAAAATAATTCTGCAAACTGACATAAAAACAATATTTTTGTAGGAAAAGAAAATAAATGCAAGAAAGTCAGAATATTGAGTGGAAAGAAATTTGGAAAGATGAGTATCTGAAATGGATTTGTGGTTTCGCAAATGCAAACGGAGGAAGAATATTTATCGGGAAAAATGACAAAGGCGAAATTATCGGACTGAAAAATTCAAAAAAACTTCTTGAAGACTTACCAAACAAAATACAAAATCATCTTGGAATTCTATGCGATGTAATTTTACACGAAAAAAATGAAAAACAATACATCGAAATAGTTGTAAGACCTTACGAGGTGCCAATTTCCTATCAAGGCAAATATTATTATCGTAGTGGTAGCACAAAACAAGAATTAAAAGGAAATGCGTTAAATGAATTTTTACTCAAAAAAGCAGGAAAAACTTGGGACGATATTATTGAACCAAAAGCCACATTTGAAGATATTGATTTAAAGGCAATTGGAACATTTAAAGAAAGTGCATTCCAAAGTAAAAGAATGACTTACATTAAAATTGAAAAAAACATCAATGTAATACTTGATAACTTATTGCTTTTAGAAAATAATCAATTGAAACGTGCAGCAGTATTGCTTTTCGGAAAAAATCCAAATAGATTTTACATTAACGCATTCGTAAAAATAGGAAGATTTGGCAAAACTTCTGACGAATTACTTTTTCAAGAAATAGTTGAAGGGAATATTTTTGAGTTAGCAGATAAAACCCTTGATATTCTTGATAAAAAGTTTTTGATAGCGAAAATTTCTTATGAAAGATTACATCGCGTTGAAAAATGGGAATATCCATATAAAGCAATTCGGGAAGCGATAATAAATGCCATTGTCCATCGAGATTATATGGGAGCACCTATCCAAATAAGTGTTTATGATGATAAGATTATTGTTTGGAACGAAGGTTCGCTACCTGATGATTTGACTATTGAAGACTTAAAAACACAACATTCTTCAAGACCACATAATCCTATTTTGGCAAGTGCTTTTTTCAAAGGCGGATTAATTGAAGCTTGGGGACGAGGAACTGTAAAAATAATCAACGAATGTAAAAATGCAGGATTACCCGAACCGATTATTGAAAGTGTATTTGGAGGAATACAAGTTACATTATTTAAAAATCAATTGGATAGAACAAAACTCATTGAATTGGGATTAAACAATAGACAAATAAAAGCGATTGAATATCTAAAAGAAAATATTAAAATTACAAATAGTGAATATCAAAAACTTAATTCTGTATCAAAAGCAACGGCGACAAGAGATTTAACAGAATTATTTGATAAATATAAATTAATTGTAAAGAAAGGTGAAACAGGAATAGGAACTTATTATGAATTGAAAGGGTTCAAAAAGGGCTCATAGGGCTCATAATGGGCTCAAAGAGGGATAATGAAGAAATCCGGCACAGAACAATGTATATAAGGCATTGGGCGGCAAGTAGTTAAGTTGAAAGATTATGAATATAAATAAACGGCATAGTAAATTGAAAAGTTGGAGTTATAAAACACCCAACGCCTCATATACTCACCGTTGTGGGCAAGCAAAGGAATAGCAAAAGCATATTATGTTTTTAAGGAAAAAATAAAAATATGAGTAAAGAAAAAATATCCATACGTTTTTTTGATGACAGAGAAGTTCGTGCTATTTGGGACGAAAAAAACTCAAAATGGTGGTTTTCTGTTTTGGATATTGTTGCTGTGCTGACTGACCAAGATGATTATAATAAAACTCGCAACTATTGGAAATACCTTAAAGCCAAGTTGAAGAAAGAAAACAGTCAAGTGGTTAGTGCCACTACCCAGTTGAAAATTCTTGCACCTGATGGGAAAAAGCGTTTATCTGACATGTTAGATTATAATGGGATTATTGCATTAGGTAAGGAATTTCCAAGCAAAAAAGCAAATAGGTTTATAGAATGGTTCACTTATAGCGAAAATAGTATAGACGGGAAAAGTAAAACAAAAGCATATTCTTTGTTTGAAAGTTCTTTTATCGATAGTATTGAAGTTGGAACAACGAAAGGATTACAACAAATTCACGCTTATTTGTTTGGTGGATTATATGATTTTGCAGGGCAAATCAGACAAAAAAATATTTCAAAAGGTGGTTTTCAATTTGCTGTATCACGCTTTTTAGGCGAAACATTAAAGCAGATAGAAGCAATGCCAGAAACTACATTTGACAATATTATAAATAAATATGTAGAAATAAATATTGCACACCCTTTTATGGAAGGTAATGGACGAAGCTCCCGTATATGGTTGGATTTGATATTAAAAAAACGTTTGGGAAAATGTGTCGATTGGAGTAAAATAAGCAAAAGAGATTATATGGACGCAATGAAACAAAGTCCGATAAACAGTAATACTTTAAAAGACCTTTTGAAAAAAGCTTTAACTGATAGAATAAATGACCGTGAAACATTTATGAAAGGGATTGATTATTCATATTATTATGAAGAAAATGAGTAAAATAAAAGTTGTAATAATAAAAAAGCCAGCCCACAACAATGTATATAAAGCATTGGGCGATAAGTGACTAAATTAAATTTTATGAATATAAGCAAACGGCATAGTAAATTGAAAGTGAACATCTTTAAACTGCGGCATGTACCATAGCCCAACCGTTAAAAACAAAAAAGTAATATAGAAAAAATGTATAACCCATATTTATCCTAAAAAGTCCCCGATAAACCGGGGCAGGCATCTCAAGGTTTTGTAGTTTCATGGTATTCTCCTTTCAATCAAATAAATGAAACAGGTATTATCATTTTGCAGATGGCAAGGCACTTTTTTAAGTACATTCCGGTTTATTCAAGATAAGAATTGTTAACATTAAAAAGATATTGCAGTTTCTATAAAAAGCAGTATATTTAGATTAGTACCCATAAAATTATAATGGGACAAAATCAAATGACATTTGAAGATAAAGTAGAGCGAATAACTAAACAATTCAGACAAATAATCGAGAAAAAGTATAATATTCTTGATATGAAATTGTTCGGATCAAGTGCGAGAGGTGATTTTTCAAATACCTCTGATATTGATATCATGGTTAAGCTGCCGATAGTAAATCGAGAAATCGAAGAGGACATGTTTAACATTGATTTATTGAAAATTTTTGCTCACCCTACAAATAATTAAACGAAAACAGTAATGAAAAACAACCAACTAATAATATATCAAACCGAAGACGGTAAGGTCAAAATAGAAACCCATTTTGAGAATGAGACTGTTTGGCTTAATCAGGCCCAGATAGGCGAACTTTTTCAAAAGTCTAAAAAAACCATTTCTGAGCATATTCGTAATATTTTTAATGATGGAGAGTTGGAAGAAGAACTGGTTGTCCGGAATTTCCGGACAACCACTCAGCACGGTGCTATTGAGGGGAAAACTCAAACAAGGGAGGTTAAATATTACAATCTTGATGTGATTATTTCGGTTGGTTACAGGGTAAAATCACACAGAGGTGTACATTTTAGGAAATGGGCAACAGCACTTATCAAAGAGTATCTGATAAAAGGCTTTGCAATGAACGATGAACTGCTAAAAGAGGCAGGAGGCGGGAACTACTTTGATGAACTTTTGGCTCGTATTCGTGATATTCGTTCATCAGAAAAGGTATTCTGGCGAAAGGTTTTGGATATTTATGCCACAAGCATAGATTACGACCCAAATACTGAACAATCAATAGAGTTTTTCAAAACAGTACAAAATAAAATACACTGGGCAAGTCACGGAGAAACAGCAGCAGAAACAATCTATAAACGAGTAAATGCTTCAAAAAAACATATTGGGCTAACTAATTTCAAAGGTGAAATACCTACAAAACAAGAGGCCGAAATTGCTAAAAATTATTTATCGGAAGATGAATTAAATATTTTGAATAGAATGGTAACCGCATTTTTGGAAATTGCAGAAATTCAGGCGTTAGACCGTACGCCAATGTATATGACTGATTGGATTAAGCAGTTAGATACTTTCTTAAAAATGACAAATAAAGATATTTTGCAGCATTCAGGAACAATAAGTCATCAAAAAGCCATAGAAAAAGCCCATAGCGAATACGAAAAATATAAAGAGAAAATAAAGAACAGAATCACGCAAGTAGAAAAAGATTTTATAAAACAGATTGAAGATAGTACTAAAAGGTTAAAAAATGGGTAAGTTCACGGAGGAACAACTGGAACAGGCTTTTATTGAGCTTTTAGGAAATGAGGGCTTTCCACATTTCTTGGGTAATACTATTTCCCGAGCTATTGCGGATGTGCTGTGCCGGTTGTTTAACCTTCCTTTTAAAATACAATTAAAAGCTTTACATATTGTACGGAATTTTGTACATTTTAGAAGATTAAATTTGTACAAAAGGAGAGTTCAATGCAAAGAATTAACTTAGATACTGACATTCGGCCTTTATCCGATTTTCGCGCAAATGTATCCTCAATAATTGAAGAAATTAAAAGGACAAAACGGCCAGTAGTTTTAACACAACATGGTAGAAGTGCTGCTGTAATAATTGATGTGGGAGAGTATGAACGAATACTGGAAAAGCTTGAACTGTTAAGTGATATCCAAATTGCTGAGAACCAATTAGAAAGCGGTAAAGGCCTCTCACATGATCAAGCCAAAAAACAAATATTAAATAGGCTTAAGTCATGAGAATTATCTGGTCCCCACTCGCTGTGGCGCGAATCGAAGAGATATCAGATTATATTGCACTTGATAATATTGAAGCATCAATCAAGTGGGTAGAAGATGTTTTTCAATTAGTTGACAACCTGAGAGATTATCCTGAGAGCGGGAGAGTCGTTCCGGAAATAGATAAAGAAAGCATACGTGAAATTATTTTCGGAAACTATAGAATAGTTTACAATGTGGATATTGAAATAATATCAATATTAACGGTGCGGAATTTTAAACAGATATTGCCACCTGAAGATGTCAATTAATGCTGAGAAAGGTATATCCAAAGTCTGAAGTTGACCTATCCGTAGATTTTCATGTTAGCGCCAAAAAAGCCTTGCCATTTGAGTAATAATGGTATATATTTTATACTATATATAGTTTTGAATTTGATAAAAATAAGAGCGTTTCAAATTTGAAAAAACATGGGATTGATCTTGTCGAAGCCCAAAAACTCTGGTATTACCCTGACCTCATTGAAATCAAAGCAAAATGTAATAATGAGCTACGATTTTTAATAGTTGCCAAAATTAAAAGAAAACTTTGGTCTGCTATCATCGCTTATCGTAAAGACAAAATTAGAATAATATCTGTAAGGCGCTCCAGAAACTCGGAGGTAGAACTTTATGAAGCCTGAAGAGTTTGACAATAAATCTGATGATAACAAAGAAGATGTAATTGATGATCTTGATTTAGCATCTTTATGTCCTGCAACATCTTAAGTTTGTTGTATAAATATGAAAAATTACCACCTCTTTTTCGGAAGAACCAAAACTTTTAACAAGGAAATATCAAAATGAAAAAGATTATATCAGACGATGTTAACAGCAGGCTTGATGCGCTTATCAAAAAAACGGAAAAACGTACAGGCGCACAGATTGTTCTCGCTGTTATCCGGCGCAGTGACAGTTATGCAGAACTGCCGTGGAAAGCCTTTGCTTTGGGAGCATCCATTGCCGGCCTGCTGGTTTTTATTCTGAATATGCCTTTTAATGACTGGTCATTGCAGATAGCAAAGCTTTTTATTACTGCAGTTATCCTGGCAAGCGGAGCCTTTTTTGCACTTTTGACTATTATTATACCGGGATTTGCAAGGCATTTTTTGTCTGCAGACAGAGCAGACCTGGAAGTAAGGCAGTATGCTAAATCTCTGTTTCTGGAACGCGGGCTGTTTGCAACACGCAGAAGAACAGGCATCCTGTTTCTTGTAAGCCTGTTCGAACGGAAAGTGGTTATTCTTCCTGATAAGGGGCTGGACAGCGAGTTAACAGAAGAAACCATGCAGAGCATAATCACATCAATGATTCCGTTTCTTAAAAGAAAAGAGATATACAGGGCATTTGAAACCGGTATGGAACAACTGTCCGGTGTTCTGAAATCTGAATCTCGGGGTACAGGTGAAAATGAACTGCCTGATGAAATCATAGAGGAGAAGGGTGTATGAAGATCTCATTACGAATCTTTCTGCTTGCTGTAATTTTTCTGTCTAACTCAATTCTCGCAGGAGATGATGTCCCTTACCTGACAGGAAGGGTCACTGATAACGCACAGATCCTTTCTCAGGAGACATGCCGATTACTGACTGAAAGTCTTAAAGACCACGAGAACCGCACAGGCAATCAAATTGCAGTTCTTACGGTTCCTTCACTTAATGGTGAAAATATTGAAGATTATGCTGTTAAGGTTTTTGATGAATGGAAGCTGGGGCAGAAAGGAAAGGATAACGGGCTCCTCATTATAATTGCCCCGAATGATCGGCGTATGCGCATAGAGGTCGGATACGGGCTTGAGGGTACTTTAACTGATGGTACGGCAGGGCAGATAATTCATACGATTATGACTCCGAAATTCAGGAATGGTGATTATAACGGAGGTGTTACAGCCGGCGTTAAGGCTGTGATGGCAGTTCTTGAGGAAGGACAACTACCATCTGCAGGGCCACGAACAGAAAAGACAAACTCTTTTAATGTTGAAGAGCCGGTAATGTCAATCAAGCAGCGTATTCTTATGGGTGCTTTTGTTTTCGGTATTATCGGAATTTTTACTGTGATAGGAATTGTTACTCCGGGTATTGGCTGGTTTCTTTACGTGTTTCTCATCCCATTCTGGGCAATGTTCCCAATTGCGATTCTCGGTACTACAGGTGCACTAATATGTCTGATTACATACTTGATTGTTTTTCCTGTATTAAAATTATTTTTCAGAAAATCAAAATGGTATAAGAAAGCCAAAAAAGATCTGCGAACCAAGGGAAGAGCCTCTATCGGCGGTTTCAGGTTCACATCGGGCGGATCAGGCAGTTCCTGGTCTTCAGGCAGCTCGAGTTTTTCCGGCGGCGGCGGATCCTCTGGCGGGGGCGGTGCTTCAGGGAGCTGGTAGAGATTGAAATTTTGTTAATTATTGTTTTCAGGACATTATCTCTCTGAATTTACGGTGTATCCCGATAGGAGATAAAATATCCTGACAAAATAAATTTAATTAGAGGCTGTATCAAAAGTCCCGAACCTGTCATTGCGATTCCGGCTTGCCGGAAGAAGCAATCTCCTTAACAAACTTACTGTTTCGAACAAAAAAAACTTGCATCAGAAAGAATAAAATAGTATAATTCCATTTGGAAATCCCCCTTTTCCGCACAATTTCGTATAAAAATAATTCGGCAGATATATCTTGTTCCGGTTTTGCGCAATTTTTATTCTGCCTGTCTGCTGATTTCTTAAGAAATTATATATCCGTAACGGATTCATGGAGGTTAAAAAGTGATTCGTAAATTCATGCTGATTTGTTTAATATTTTCGATTTATGCTGTCTGGGCCCAGCAGGCGGATCTCTATCAGATAAACAAAATGCCTGACAAACCGGAACCATACCTGATGAGAAACTGGAAAGCTGTGGCAATGGGGTTTGACTCTCTGGTGTTTAACATGAGCCTGACAGGAGTCTATCTGCCTCTGATTTGGGTAGATGGTGGCGGAATTAACTATCCTGCTCATCAGAGGTTCGGAATACCCTCTTATGTAGGGTCTTCAGGTGCGGAAGCTATCACTGTTCTGCCTGCTGTAATCGGAGCTACTCTGTGCGGCATAGACAAAAGCAGTCAGAACGGGTATAACTATGTGCTGATGTGTGAAGAGTTTTTTAACCGGCGTGCTCAGGAAAATGTATATCTGAATAATTTTGTTTCAAACAGCGGCGGAGACTGGTGGTACGACACAATGCCGAACATCTTTTTCTATCAGCTTGCAGACCTGTATCCACACACAGGTGACTTTGATTTTCAGTTTACAAAAGTTGCAGACAGGTGGTTAGAAGCAGTTAAAACTATGGGAGGAAGCGCTGGTCCGTGGAATCCTGCATTTATGAACTATAGGGCGTGGGCTCTGTCTACAATGACACCGCTTGATGTGGGCGTAGAAGAGCCTGAAGCTGCAGGTGCAATAGCATGGATTCTGTATAATGCCTTTATTGAAACAGGAGAGGATAAATACAGGCTTGGAGCTGAGTGGTGCATGGAATTTTTAAATTCCCTTTCATCCGGTTCCAATCCTGGATATGAGCTGCAGCTTCCGTACGGGGTATACACAGCAGCGCGTATGAATGCAGAACTGGGTACAGCTTACAACATCACAAAAATGATGGAGTGGTGCTTTGATCCGAGGGACAATGTACGCAACTGGGGTGCTACTGTCGGCAAATGGGGCGGTTATGACTGTGCAGGGCTTATAGGAGAAGCAAAGTTTACAGGATATGCTTTTGCAATGAACGGTTTTGAACAGGCCGGCGCACTTGTACCTGCAGTCCGGTATGATGACAGATTTGCGGGAGCCATTGGAAAGTGGGTGCTTAACCTGGCAAATGCGTCCCGCCTGTTTTACACAAACTATCTTCCTGATGACCATCAGGACAGCGAAGAGTGGTCCCATGTTTATGATCCTGATTCTTATATTGCTCATGAGGCTCTGCGGGAATACGGACTGAATCCCGAAATTTCTCCATTTGCAACAGGCGATGCTGTACGCAGTGGCTGGGCACCTACAAATTTTGCCTTATACGGAGCCTCTCATGTTGGAATCCTCGGAGGACTTATTGATACAACGAATGTGAGCATGATTTTAAAACTAAACATGAACAAAACAGATTATTATCAGGATTCCGCATATCCGACTTATCTTCTGTACAATCCGTATGAAGAGGATAAAACTGTTGATATTGTCCTGGAACAGAACGAAAATTTTGACTTGTACGATGCAGTTTCAAATCAGTTTATTGAGAGAGGCGCAAGCGGCACAGCATCTTTTTCTATCCCTTCAAAGTCCGCGTGTGTTGTTGTAGAAACACCTTCAGGCGGGACTGTAACATACGAGCAGGACAAAATGCTTGTTGACAATGTTGTAGTTGATTTTAATTCCGGCCGGACAGTTTCCAACTATAAACCACGTATTAAAGGCATTGCTTCCGAACCGGAGATCATTCTGACAGGTTCAGATGCTGCACTTTATTGTACGGCAGAGGACAGAGACGGAGATCCGTTAAGCTATCAGTGGAAGGTATCAGGAAGTGTACTCCCCTATAATCAACCGTCTTTTCAATGGACAGGTACGGACATCGGGACCTATACATTTACATGCACTGTAAATGACGGCCGAGGGGGCAGGGACAGTGCATCTGTCTCTGTTGAAGTTACAGATTTTATTAATCATGTACCTGTGATTGACAGCTTAAAAGCAGACCCCCGTAAGCTTAATCACGGAGATGAGAGCAGATTGATTTGTTATGCATCTGATCCGGACGGTGAAAACCTGTCCTATGCGTGGAATGCCGAATCAGGAACTATTAAACAAAATGATTCTACAGCAGTCTGGACTGCACCTTCAGAAGATGGGTTTTATTACATATTCTGCACAGTTGAAGACGGGCATAACGGGACTGCTGAAGACAGCATAGGAATTCTGGTACAGGATTCGACAAATATCAGCCTCGGTTTTCCGGTGCTCTATCTTCCTTTTAACGGCAATGCTGATGATGAGAGCGGAAATGACCACAACGGTACTGTAAAAGGCGCACTGCTGTGTGCTGACAGGTTCGGCAATTCCGAACAGGCATATTCCTTTAACGGTTCATTTGATCTTATTCAGGTAGAGAATAAACCGGATCTTAATTTCCAGGATGCAGTATCCGTCAGTTTCTGGATGAAGCCTGAAAAGCTGTACACAGACCGTGAATCTTATCCCATATCCCACGGCAACTGGGTGAACAGGTGGAAAATTTCCATAACTCCTGAAAAGAAATTAAGATGGACAGTGAAAACAGATAAGGGGATAAAGGACATAGATTCTCAGGCTGTACTTGAAGAAGGAACCTATTATTATGTTACAGCTCTTTATAACGGATCTGATATGAGCCTCTATTTAAACGGTATAAAGAGCGCTCAGGCAGCATTTAAGGGAAAAATTGCAAAAACAAGCCTGGATTTGACAATCGGCCAGCATGTTCCGGAACAGGCCAAATACAATTTTAACGGAGTACTTGATGAGATCAGGATTTACAACTACGCTGTTTCGGATGATGTGATAAAGAATCTGTACAATGAATTCACGTTTGTTGCAGATAATCATGCTGTTCTTCCTGTGTGTACCCGCCTGCTGCCGAATTATCCGAATCCATTTAATTCCTGTACTGCAATAGGATTTCAGATAAAGCACGGGGGAAATGTCCGCATTGAGATTTTTAACCTTCTGGGGCAGGCTGTGAAAATTCTGATTAATCAGAAAAAGGATGCGGGGAATTATACAGTAGAGTGGGATGGAACAGACACCCGGGGAATGTCCGTATCGTCCGGTATTTACATCTGCCTGATGCAGGCAAACGGGCAGATTTTGCGAAGGAAGCTTCTGCTGCTGGAGTAAATGAGATTAAATTTAATAAAACGGAAAAAAAGATGAACAGAGTAAAACTACAAGTAATTCTGCTGATAATCGGAGCGGGCCTGTTTGTATTATGCACGAGACATGCAGGACAAAAAAGCAGAGTGCTGGCAGAAGTTGACAGCAGGATAATAACTGAATCTGATTTTGTACAGCGGGTTGAATTAAGCCCCCTTCCGCCGGATATTAATATCCGGACTTTCCGCGGCAGAGAAGATGCTTTGGATCTTCTGATTGCAGAAAAACTATTTGCCATTGAAGCTGAAAAAGCCGGACTGCAGAATGACCCGGTTTTTTTACACAAGATAGAAAATGTTAAAAGGTCAGCAGTCAGGCGTGAACTTTACAGAGATGTTGTGCAGAAGAAGGTGAAAATCAGCGAAGAGGATTTGAAAAAAGCATTTAACAGGATGAATGAGAAAAATATTGTTCGTTTTGTGCAGTCAAAAGATATAAACAGAATTAATTTATGGCACAGATTGCTTAATGACGGTATGCCTTTTGATACCTTGCTTAATAAAATTGCCGGGAAAAAAGTAAGTGAAAAATTTAACAGAATTGAATTTACCTGGGGCCAGGCAGAACCTGTAATTGAAGATGCTGCTCATAATCTGAATAAAGGTGAAGTGTCTGAAATTTTGAAAGTATCAAACGGATATATAATTCTG
>JAGGVB010000213.1 GCA_021158245.1 bacterium
ATGAAGTACTCCCTGCCGAGCAGAGAAATAATTGCAGATTCGGTTGAGACTATTGCAAATGCCCACAAATTAGACGGGCTTCTATGCCTGCCTAATTGCGATAAGATTGTTCCGGGAATGGTAATGGGAAGCCTCAGAGTAAATATCCCGACAATTTTTGTATCCGGCGGCCCGATGAGAGCGGGCAGATTATCAGGAGGCAAAAGCATTGACCTTGTATCTGTATTTGAAGCTGTAGGTGCATTTTCAAATAATATGATAAGTGAAACGGAATTAGAAGAATATGAAGAGAATGCATGCCCCGGGTGCGGATCATGCTCCGGACTTTTTACAGCAAACTCCATGAACTGCCTGCTTGAAGTTCTCGGCCTTGCACTTCCGGGAAACGGGACTATTCTCGCAGATTCAGAAGAGAGAAGAGAGCTTGTACGGCTTGCAGGTCAAAAAATAGTCGGCCTTGTTAAAAGAAATCTGCTTCCGGGAGATATTGTAACAAAAGAGACAATTGACAACTGCTTCTCTCTTGACTTTGCTATGGGAGGAAGTACCAATACTGTACTGCATCTTCTATCAATTGCAAAGGAAGCCGGAATAGATTACAGTCTGAACAATCTCAATGAAATTTCTGCACAAACACCTATACTATGTAAAATTTCTCCTTCATCACCCTATCACATGGAAGACTTTAACAAAGCCGGCGGTGTAAGTGCACTTATGAATGAGCTGAGCAGAGTTTCTGATTTCTTAAATTTAAATCAGCTCACTGTTACAGGAACAACTATCGGAGAGAATATTAAAGGTTCAAAAATAGCTGATCCGAATGTGATAAGGAGTGCAGAAGAACCTTATGACATTACAGGCGGGCTTGCTGTTCTTTTCGGAAATATTGCGCCTGAAGGGTCCCTTGTTAAAACAGCGGGAATCGGCCCCTCAATGATGGTTCACAGAGGGCCTGCAAAAGTGTTTGATTCCATGGAAGATTCAATAGAAGGGCTGCATTCCGGAAAGATAAAAGAAGGGGATGTTATAGTTATCAGGTATGAAGGCCCCAAAGGCGGGCCCGGAATGCAGGAGATGCTTGAGCCCACCTCTCTTGTTATGGGCCTGGGGTTGGGCGATTCGGTTGCTTTGATAACTGACGGGCGTTTTTCAGGAGGGACACGGGGAGCCTGTATTGGGCATGTTGCACCGGAAGCTGCAGCAGGAGGATTAATTGCATTATTAAAAGACGGAGATATTATTTCAATAGATATTCATAAAAGAAGAGTGGATGCGGAGCTTACTGATGAGGAAATACAAAGAAGAAAAGGGTCATGGAAACGGCCTGACAGCAGAGTTAAATCAGGCTGGCTGCAAAGATACAGCAGCATGGTATCATCGGCAAGCAAGGGTGCGGTATTATCAATGGAGAGGGAGCTATTATGAGCAGTACAACATTGACAAAAGAAGTGTACAAAACTGCTTTAAAAGAAAACAGGGAAAAAATTGTAATGAACAGAGAAGATGTCACTTTGATGACAGGTGCGGAAATTTTAATCTGTTCTCTGATCAATGAAGGTGTTGATACAGTATTCGGGTATCCCGGAGGAAGCGTTATTCCCATTTATGATGTTTTGTATGACACTAAAGAGATTAAGCATGTTCTTGTCAGGCATGAACAGGGCGGGACTCATGCAGCAGACGGATATGCGCGTGCAACAGGGAAGACAGGAGTGGTAATAGTAACGTCAGGCCCGGGTGCATCCAATACTGTTACAGGTATTGCCACTGCATTTATGGACAGTATCCCGATTGTTGTTTTTGCCGGGCAGGTTGCATCGCCTTATATCGGCAAGGAATCTTTTCAGGAAGCTGATGTAGTTGGTATTACAAGATCAATAACAAAACATAATTTCCAGGTAAAGGATGTTAAAAACCTCGCTGATACTGTCAGAAAGGCATTTTATATAGCACGGACAGGCAGGCCCGGGCCTGTTGTTGTAGAACTGCCTGTTGATGTGATGAAATCACAGGCAGTATTCAACAGCACAACAGATGAGGTCGTTATAAGAGGATATAACCCTTCATTTGAAGCAAGCATGGATGATATCTATGCAGCAGCGGAAATTATTTCCAATAGTAAAAAACCTGTAATATATGCAGGAGGCGGTATTATCAGCTCGGGCTGTACAGAGGAATTTATAAAATTTGCCGAAAAAATAGATGCTCCGGTAACAACAACCCTTCTCGGCCTGGGTTCTTTTCCGGAAGATCACCCTCTTTCTCTCGGAATGCTTGGTATGCACGGTACATGGTATGCGAACATGGCAATAACAAATGCTGATGCACTGATTGCAATAGGAGCCAGATTTGACGACAGAGTAACAGGCCTTGTATCGGAATTTGCGCCCAATGCGAAAATAGTTCATATAGATATTGACCCCTCCTGTATTGACAGGAACGTGCAGTCCCATGTGTCAGTAATCGGAGATGCAGGAAAAATTATTCGTAAGCTCCGCCCCATTGTAGACAGGAAAGACAGGTCTGCAGATGGATGGATAAAACAGATAGAAAAGTGGAAAACGGAACATCCTGTTCCTGAAGGCCGTAATTCGGAAGATGCTTTGTCAGCTCAGAGAGTCATAAAGATAATGTCAGAGATCGCAGGGAAAAACGCAATCATCACAACTGATGTAGGGCAGAACCAGATGTGGACAGCTTTGAACTACGGCTTCAAAGAACCCCGCACTTTTATTACATCAGGGGGCCTTGGAACAATGGGATTCGGGCTTCCTGCATCAATCGGCGCTGCAATAGGATCTCCTGACAGAAAAGTTATTGCTGTAATAGGAGACGGCGGATTTCAGATGACTGCAAACGAACTTGCAACAGCAGTGCATTACAAAGTTCCTGTTAAAATAGTTCTGCTCAACAATGGCTATCTTGGTATGGTCCGACAGTGGCAGCAGCTTTTTTATCAGAAAAGGTATGCAAGTACCGAAATAGGAACCAGTAACCCCGATTTTATCAAGCTGTCAAAGAGTTATGGCGCAAAGGCTGAAAGAGTTACAAAGGAGAAGCAGTTCGAAGCGGCATTTAAACGTGCAATGGCTGAGGATGAGCTTCCTGTTGTAATTGAAGTAATAATAAACAGAGAAGAAAATGTTTTCCCAATGGTGCCGAGCGGTGCACCTATAAAAGCTATGATAGAGGAGGAGTAATCATGAATCATGTTTTTTCAATTATTGCAGAAGAATCCCCTGACATTCTTGCAAGAATTACAAATCATATTGCAGGCAAAGGATTTGAGCTTGAAAGCATAGCTGTAGGCCCGGCAGAGGAGGAGGGGCTTTCAAGGATTACTCTCGTGTCAAGAGGAGATAACAGGGAGATGAAGCAATTACAGAACATTCTTGAGAAGATAATCAATGTAATTTCCGTTGCATGGCTCACAGGTTCAACATTTGTTTCGAGACAGCTTGCAATCTTAAAAATACGTATTTTTTCGGAAGATTACAGCAATGTATCGGAAATAGTTAATTCATTCGGCGGCAGGATAATTAACAGAGGAAAAGATTCTCTTGTTGTTGAGTTAATCGGTGAAGGTGAAGGAATAAAATCAATGTTCCGTACTTTAAGTTCGTACGGTATGGTTGAAATTGCACAGAGCGGTCTTGTAGCTATTTAAATTCAATGTAAAGGAATAAAAAGAATGAAAATTTATTACAAAAAGGATGTCAGCACCAAAATTATTGAAAATAAAAAAATTGCAGTTCTTGGATTCGGAAGCCAGGGCCATGCACACGCATTAAACCTCAAAGACAGCGGCCTGGATGTTATTGTCGGGCTGTATGAAGGCAGTAAGTCGTGGAAAAAGGCAGAGGAGTCGGGCCTTAAAGTTATGACTGTTGAGGATGCGGCAAAAGAGGCTGATATCATCATGTTTCTAATTCCGGATCAGACGCAGGCGGAGATTTATGATAAGTTTGTAAAGCCGAATCTGACAGCCGGAAAATCAATTGCATTTGCTCACGGTTTCAATATTCATTACGGGCAGATTGTGCCTCCTGATGACGTGGATGTATGGATGGTAGCGCCGAAAAGTCCCGGGCATCTTGCAAGAAGAGTATTTGAACAGGGCGGAGGCGTTCCATGTCTTATTGCTGTTTACCAGGACAGTACAGGCAATGCAGAGAAGACAGCCCTTGCATACAGCGATGGAATCGGAGGAACACGTGCAGGAGTAATTGAAACAACTTTTGAAGAAGAGACGGAAACAGATCTTTTCGGAGAACAGGCAGTGCTCTGCGGCGGAGTATCGGAACTTGTTACATCAGGATTTGAAACACTTGTTGATGCAGGCTACCAGCCTGAAATTGCCTATTTTGAATGCATGCACGAACTAAAACTGATAGTTGATCTCTTTTATGAATCCGGGCTTTCGGGGATGTACTATTCGGTTTCGGATACTGCCGAATATGGTGGTTTGACAAGAGGCCGGAGAGTAATATCGGAAGATTCCAGGCATGCAATGAAGGAAATTCTATCTGATATCCAGTCAGGAAAATTCGCTCAGGAGTGGATACTTGAAAACAGAGCAAAAAGGCCCGTACTTAAATCCATGAGGAAAAAATTGAGCAGCCACAAAATTGAAGAAGTTGGCCGGAAACTAAGGGGGATGATGCAGTGGGTTCAAAAAAGCAAACTGAACTGAATAAGAAAATCACGATTTTTGATACGACTCTGAGAGACGGGTCTCAGGGAGAAAATATTTCATTCTCTCTTGATGATAAGTTTGATATTGCAAAAAAACTTGACGATTTCGGAGTTGATTACATTGAAGGGGGATGGCCGGGTGCAAATCCAAAAGATGCAATGTTTTTTGAAAAAGCATCTCTGTACAATTGGAAAAATTCCAGGCTTGTTGCATTCGGAAGTACAAGGAGGAAGGAAAATCGCCCTCAAGAGGACAAAAATCTTGATTATCTGTTAAGGGCGGAGACTCCGGGAGTATCAATTTTCGGCAAGACGTGGCTTCTGCATACTGAAAAAGCCCTTGGTATATCTCCTGAAGAGAATCTAAAGATGATTTTTGATTCTGTGGATTTTATCAGAAGACACGGAAGAGAGGTCATCTTTGATGCGGAGCACTTTTTTGACGGATATAAGGATGATCCTGAATTTGCATTTAATATGCTGCAGGCTGCAATTGATGGCGGTGCATCAGTGATTGTTTTATGCGACACAAACGGCGGTTCCATGCCTCATGAAGTGTACAATATCACAAAAGAGGTCA
>JAGGVB010000214.1 GCA_021158245.1 bacterium
ATGCGGATTTGTTCGGCCTCCGAGGGGACAATCGCTTTTACCTGCGAGAAATGACGAAACTTCAAATTCAAAGTATCAGACACAAGTCCTTGTGAAAAACGATGGAAAAGGTGAATCATGGGCGGATACTTAAAGAGATATCCGAAAAATCTCGCGATGAATGCCCATTTTTTGGAGTACAGATTGTGTATGCGGGGCTTACTATCCCTTCCAAAGTAGACACGGCTGAAACACCCTGCCACATTCGCATCGTGTTGTAACCGATATCACCAAGTGCAATTCGTTTGTATTTGCTCTTGTCAGCATTCAAAGTATCTTTACGCTCGACTTCGTCACGAGGTATTACACCCCGATCGGATGTAATTGCCAGAAGGGAAAGATCGGGATTGGTTTCTTTACGCTCATTGAAGCATGTACCAAGTTTGCAAGCCTTCCACCCCTCCGGCATCTCACCTTTTTTCTTAGCATGTTTGCCGAACTCCGGGAATCGCATTCGGCCGTAGAGAAGTTGCTGCATCAGTCCTTTTTTCAGCCGCTGTTTGGCATTAATAAGCCTGCCTACCTGCTCAATAGCCCTGTCCCAGGCAGAAAGTATTTCAGCTATTTTTTTCTGCTCGGGAAGAGGAAGGGGGGGGATTTTGTATGCTGAAAATTCAGATTTATTAACTATCGGCACCGCTTGTTCAGAAGCCAATGATTTTATTCTGGGAGATAATTTAAGAAGAGCATAGTAAAGGAATTCTTTTGTATCCTTATTCTTGGGAATACAGCATTAATCTGTTGATTTGTCGCTAAAACCTTTCCGGCTATGGCTACTTTTCCAATAGTTGAGCCAATACATGTAAAAAGAGTACTTCCGACAGGAATCTTTCTGCATACACCAAAACCGTCATTCGATAATTTTTTTGCCGAATCGAAAACATATTTACCGTTATCCAAGTCAGCCGGGCCAACAAATAGAAACTTATTACCATAATATTCTGATTTTTTAGTGCTCGGCGTAGATACTGTAATAACCTTTGCAACATCCTGGATGCGGACACATCCCCACTCCTCCGGAATCCACCCGACTTTGGTCTTCTTATACCCCGGCCTGTTTTCGTTGCGCTTGGTCACTTCTTCCTCCCCCTACCTTTTTCCGGAATCTTCTTCGCGGCCTCCTCAAGCTGTTTCACATAGTCAGCTTCGCCCAGAGCTTCTTTGTGTTTTCTGCGGCGGACAGCGAATTTTTCATATTCTGCCTTTGCGTAGTCCTCAGCTTCTTTTTTGCTGACTTTTCCGGCACTGGGCAGAACCTTACGATCGTTGAAGCGGAGAAATTCATCCAGTTTTTGTTCCCAATCTTTGAGAAAGATTTGCTTGCGCCGTTTTGCCTGATCCTCTGCAAAGTCCAGCCACATAGTCACGATCCGGTTAAGTCCGTCTATTTCCTTCTCGTTCAGATAGTTCTTGGCTATAGTTACATCGGTTTTGCGTACTTCATCACCATTCCAGTTGGTCAATCCCATATTGGGAAACTGATAATCCGCCCGGCTTTTGACGATTTCCGCAGCAGTCATTCCGGTGGCAGCATAGTGCAATTTATTCTGTATAATGCTGAAAAACTTTGTAGTTTCCGGAAGCGTTGGTTCATAATCGGCAGCCATGGCGAAAATCTCTCTGACCCGCAGGTACATCCGGCGTTCACTGGCCCGGATGTCGCGTATGCGTTCGAGCATCTCGTCGAAGTAGTCCGGGGCACCAGAACCTGCCGCAGGCGGATTCTTCAGTCGTTCGTCATCCATGGTAAAGCCTTTGACAATATACTCTTTCAGCCGTTCAGTCGCCCAAATACGGAAACGGGTGGCAATCAGGCTTTTTACCCGGTAACCAACGGAAATAACCACATCAAGGTTGTAAAAGGTCATCTTCCGGCGGACAGTTCTTTTTCCTTCCAGACGAACTACCGAGAAATCCTCGGTAGTTGAGTCACGGCCCAACTCACCTTCGTCATAGATGTTTTTCAGGTGAAGGGAGATGTTGTCTGCTGAGCATTGAAAGAGCCTGGCCATGTCGGATTGAGTCATCCAAAGGGTTTCGTTTTCGAGACGTACGTCGATTTTCACCCGTCCATTTTCGGTTTTATAGACAATGAGTTCTCCTCCGGACGGAACTATTTTCTGATGGTTGTTTTTCATAATCCCAATTCCTTCAGATACTTATTCAGCTCCATCTGTGTCTTTTCCAGTTCCGCCTCAAGTTCCTGAATCTCTTTTTGAACAGCGGGAATATCAATATCCTCTTCTTCTTCAAATGTATCAGCATAGCGGGGAATATTCAGATTAAATTCATTCTCTTTGATTTCATTAAAAGCAGCGCGATATGAGTATTTATCTATGGTTTTAAAATTCTTATAGGTATTTACAATTTTCTCAATATCCTGTTTCCGCAGTTTATTCTGATTTTTGCCGGATTCAAATTCTCTGCTGGCATCAATAAAAAGTACATCAGTATTTTTGCCTTTACCTTTATTAAAAATTATAATTGCTGCGGGGATACCTGTTCCGAAGAAAAGATTTGCCGGCAAACCGATAACTGTTTCAATCAGATTCTCTTCAATTAATTTCTGGCGGATTTTCCCTTCCGAAGCACCCCGGAAAAGAACTCCGTGAGGCACTACAACCCCTACTTTACCGGAATCTGCAACTGCTGTTTCTATCATATGACAAATAAAAGCATAGTCTCCTTTGCTTTTTGGCGGGATCCCACGGAAAAAACGATTAAAAATATCACTGTCAGCCATATCAGCGCCCCATTTATCAAGAGAAAACGGAGGATTAGCCACAACAATATCAAATTTTTTAAGCCGGTCATTTTCTATCAGTTTGGGATTACGTATTGTATCGCCCCACTCAATTTGAGCATTATCCTTTTCGTGCAGAAACATATTCATCTTACAGAGCGCCCATGTACTGCCGTTGCTCTCCTGCCCATATAAAGCGTAGTTGTTACTGCCAACTTCATTAGCAACTTTGATGAGAAGAGAACCTGAACCGCATGTAGGATCGCAGATTTTATTGCCCGGTTTTGGCTGCAGGAGTTTAGCAAGCAGAGTTGCAACTTCTCCGGGTGTATAAAACTCTCCTCCCTTTTTCCCTGCATCAGCAGCAAAACGGGAAATAAGATATTCATAAGCATTACCAATAATATCCCTGCTGCCTACAACTGAAGGTCGCAGATCAAGACGGGGGTCTGCAAAGTCTTCAATTAAATGCTTTAAGCGCTGGTTTCGCTCCTTTGTTTGACCCAAGTGAGCCTCGGAATTAAAATCTATATTTCTGAAAACACCTTCCAACTTGGTTTTATTTTTATCTTCTATTTGTTCAAGCGCAATATTAATAAGCTCGCCAATATTGTTCTCATTACGGTTTTCGTATAAATAATAATAATCTGAATTTTCCGGTAAAACAAAACGTTCACGGGAAAGTGCCCGTTCTATCCTTGTCTTATCCCCTTTATACTGTTTTTTGTACTTGTCCCTTTTATCTTTCCATAAATCGGAAAGATATTTGATAAACAGAAACACAAGAATGTAGTTTTTATATTCAGCAGGATCTACAACCCCCCTAAATGTATCGCAGGCTCTCCATAAGATATTATTAATCTCCTCCTGGGTAACAGCTTTTTTAATGCTTGACATATTAACTCCAATTTTTTATACTTTTCCTCAAAATACTATTAATCACTATCTCTCTCTTATCCGCTATTTGTCTAATTAAATATCTCTCTTTTTCTTTCAGCCTGTAAATTTTTGATATATTTTCCTGTGTTGATATTGGAGGAACTGGTATTTCAATATTTTCCAAAGATTTTTTATTTATAAGAGGAACAGTACTCATTAAAGTATGACTCCTGAAATATGCAACAGCTTCAGGCTGGCCTAAGTACCATACAAAATAATCCGGCAGGATTAGAGATTTTTTTGTCCGGATAATAAAAAACTGGGATACAGCTATTGTATTTTGAATATCATCATCAATTAAAAGAGCATAATTGTTTAATCCACGGGCACAAAAAAGGACATCTCCTTTTTTTAAGAAGTGTTCTGATTTGAATCCCCTGTCTTCAGTTCTAACCAAATTGTCATAATCAATTCTTTTGCCTTTTATCACATCGGCCATCTGAACAACATTTACCAAACCATCGGGAATATTCTCAACTTTTTTTCGGAATTGGTATCCCTGTCTTATTTCCGCAACTTCTAATAACAACTTCCTGCTCATATCGCCTCATATAAATTACACTAAACTCAATCATCACAATAAATATAGTATATTTTTATCAAAAGTCAAAAAATATTTACCCTAAAGCATATCATCACACTATATTTCCCCTTCTCTGACTGTAAAATTGTGTTATCTTCAAGTTGTACTTGACATTTACACAAGGAGTCAGGTAAGAGGCTTACGCCTTAAATCCATAATTTTATTTCCAGATTAATCAAATAAAAAGCCGGGGCAGAACCCCGGCTATATCTTTTATTTACAACGATTTTTGTTAAAATTTGCCGAAATTATACCGGAATGCAAGCCTCGGCTGGAATCTCTCCTGAGGTTCATACCTTCCTGTTTCCTCGTCCATCTTGAAATTCCAGATATAATCCATGTACAGAAGAAGATAGGGTTTAACTTTATACCCTACTCCGAACCGTGCCACAGAGCGGTA
>JAGGVB010000215.1 GCA_021158245.1 bacterium
CTATTCCAGATATCTCCTCACCATATCAAGCACAGCAGAACATGAACGTTCTTTATTAACAAGCCGGTCTTCCCCGAAAAAATGCTCTTCACACTCCTCAAAATCTTCAGTGGATATTGCAGTATAAACAAGCCCCACAGGCTTTTCAGGAGTTCCGCCTGACGGCCCTGCAATACCTGTTGTAGAAATGCCTATGTCAGACCCCGCTTTTTGCCTGACGTTTCTTGCCATCTCAAGAGCAGTCTCTTTTGAAACAGCACCGCGGGTTTTCAGCGTATTTTCATTTACTCCCAGCATTGACATCTTTGCCTGATTGCTGTAAACTACAACACCCATGAGAAGATAGGCTGAACTCCCTGGTATATTTGTTAATTTATGGGATACCAGCCCGCCTGTGCATGATTCTGCAATGCTGATTGTCATTTTTTTATTCTTTAAAAGCTCCGCAACAACGTCTTCTATAGTACGATCGGAAAAAGCATATATCTTTTCCTTAAGGCGTTCTTTTATAAAATCTTCAGCATCATGTATTCTTTTGGCAGAATCTTTGCCTGATGCATAAATGTAAAGCCTCACTCCGGTAGGATTCGGAAGAAATCCAAGTGAAATCTCAGGAAAGGCATCTTCAAATCCTTCTATTTTTTCTGCAATATGCGACTCGGCAATTCCCAGAGTGCGTATAATTGCCAAAGATGCTTCGGGGATTCCAAACTCTCTGTTAATAACAGGCACTGCGCCTTCTTCAAACATCTTTTTCATTTCATGCGGTACACCAGGGAAGAAAAAAAAGAGAGTTCCCTCCTTTTTAAAAACCATGCCTCTTGCAGTGCCGAGTTCATTCTCAATAAGTTCAGCATCTTTGGGAAGCATAGCCTGCTCTCTGCTTGTTTCATGAAACTTCAGATTTCTCTGTGCCATCCATTTTTTTATTTTATCAAATATTTCAGGATAAAAAACAATAGGGGATTTGAAAAAATCAGCAGCAACTTTTTTTGTCACATCGTCTGCAGTAGGGCCGAGCCCTCCTGTGACAATTACTATATCAGCTCTTTTGCAGGCATTGGACAGTGATTCTTCTATTTCACTGTTTTTGTCAGCAATAGTTGTTATCCAGCCTACATTATGCCCCATACTTGTAAGTTTGTCAGCAAGAAAAGAGCTGTTTGTATTTACAACAATGCCCTTTAAAAGTTCACTTCCTATGGAGATTATTTCAGCATTCATTTTTTTATCGGAAAATAAACAGTATTAATAGCCTCAGAACAATATTTGCATATACTCCCGCAAGAACATCGTCCATCATAACTCCCCAGCCTTGGCGTAAATTCTGACTTTGATCCACCGGAGGAGGCTTGACAATATCAAAAATCCTAAATAAGACAAATCCGCAAATGACTATAAAATAGATATTTACATCTGGAATGAAAAGATAAGTTACCCAAATTCCGACTAATTCGTCAATATTGATAAGCGAAGCATCATGGCCGTATTTTTTCTCTGTAATTGTTGCAGCCCACACTCCTGTAAAAAATATAATAACAGTCAGGGGAAAAAGGACAGTCCCCCTTAACCCAGGACAAAAAAGATATAAAAGTGCCCCGACTAAAGAACCCATTGTACCTGGTGCAACAGGGCTGTGCCCTGTTAAAAATGTTGTGGCAACAAGATGTGAAATTTTTTTCACAGCAGGATCTTTCTCAAGTTTTTGACGGTAAAAATATTTTCAGGACATCTCTTTTCATATCTGTTATACAGGATCTGTTATCAAAAATGTATTGAATAGCAGAAGCTAATGTAATCACTGTAATAAAAAACATTACAATATTAATGAAATGTACTGCGGAATGTCTATTGAAAATCCATTCATATTCTTTTATAATTCCGCCCTCGGTAAAAAGGTAGTAAAGGAAAACAAAATAGAGGAGTACAATCTGAGAAAAAGTTTTCACTTTGGCAAAAGCACTCGCAGCAATCGATTCCCCCCTGTAGATTGCATAGGACCGCAAAATTGTGATAATAACATCACGGATTATAATTACAATCACCATCCACCATGCAAAATATCCAATAACGCAAAAGGATATGAATCCTGCAGATACTAAAATCTTATCAGCAAGGGGATCCAGAAACTTGCCCCATTTTGTCACCACACCAAACTTGCGCGCAATGTATCCGTCATACCAGTCAGTAAGTGATGCAATTGCAAATACTGCGAATGAAAGCCAGTGCATATAAGTTGTATCGCAAAAAAGCAAAAATACAAACACCGGAGTTAATATTATTCTTAAAACAGTTAATTGGTTTGGCAGACTCATAATCCCACAGACTTTTATTTGTTTTTTGATTGTTCCAAATTCACACGGCCTTCCAGAGCTTTCGCAACTGTAACAGCATCATTAAATTCCAAAGATCCGCCAAAAGGTATGCCTCTTGCGATCCTTGTCACCTTCACACCGCTTTTCTCAAGTTTTTTTGCAATATGAGCAGCAGTCATTTCTCCTTCCATTGTAGGATTTGTAGCAAGTATAATCTCTTCTACTTCTCCATCAACTCTGGAAAGTAATTCACTGATGTGAAGCTGATCCTCTCCGATCCCGTCAAGAGGCGAGAGTACGCCTCCCAGAACATGGAACAGCCCTCTGTAAGTACCGGACCGCTCGATTGCAAGAATGTCTTTGGGCTCCTCAACAACACAAATGATGCTTCTGTCCCGTCTTGTATCGCTGCATATTGAGCATGGATCTTCCTCTGTAAGATTAAAACAGATTGAGCACTGGCCTACATTTTCATTTAAATCCAGAATAGCTTTTGCAAGCCTCTCACTCTCTTCCCTGCCCTGCTTTAAAAGATAGAATGCCATCCTCTGTGCAGATTTTTCACCTATTCCGGGAAAACGGCTGAATGCCTCTACTAATTTACCAAGTACCTTTGATGCATATTCCAATCTAATACTCCGCAATCTTCTTAAACTTACATTCCCAATCCGGGAATATTTAATCCTCCGGGCAGGCCGCCAAGCAAACCTCCTGCTATCTTCTGCATCTCTTCGTTTGCCATCTCTCTTGATTTCTCAAGCGCCTGATTAACAGCAGCTGTAACCAAATCTTCAAGTATTTCTACATCATCTTTATCAACAACTTCAGGATCTATTTTAACAGATACAATATGCTGTTTCCCGCTTGCACACACTGTAACCATACCGCCCCCTGCACTTCCCTCAACAGTCATCTTGGCAAGAGCCTGCTGGACTTCTTCCATCTCTTTTTGAAGTTTTTGAAGCATCCCGAACTGAGCTGCCATATTTTTTTTCATCTATCTATTCTCCTGTTAACTTACAACATCAGCACCGAACTCATCTACTATCCTCTTCAGAACAGGGTTCGATTTTGCCATCTCGGACAACTTCTTTTTTTCTGCATCCGGCTGCATTACAGCTCCGTCCTGAGTAACATCCTTTTTAATGCATGTAAATGTTACCCCTGTTCCAAATACATCCGCAAGAACCCCGTCAACTACACTGCGGGAACGCAGGATTGCATCTATGTGGAACCAGTTCGATTCCTGAAATGCTATTTCAATAACATTATCCTCAACATTGGTAATCACACCATCCTGAATAAAAGATCCCACTGTAATTGTTTTATTCTTTATACTATCTACTACGTCATCCCATTTTGCTTTTACATCCTCTTGAGAAACAGATGGTTTTACTCCGGCTCTTTTTTCTCCGGAATTATCACGGCTTTTTTTTTCATCCTGTTTTTTTTCTTCATTTACAGGCTTGTCTGTCTGCTGAATGCCGCTTTTATCCTCATTCCCGTTTAAAGAATAGCTTGCCTGTTTCTTTACATCAGAAGCAGGCTGAGGTTGATTACTTATACTTTTCGGATCAGCATCATTTACAGGTATACCTTTTAAACGTGAAAGCAGATTCTCAATAGTTACTGTACTGTCCATTTTAATCATCTTTGCAACAGCCATTTCAAAAAGCACCCGTTTCTGAGAGCTCCGCTTCATCCTCTGCTGAAGTTCATCAACAACTTTTAAAAGCCTGAAAAGATCGCCTTCTGTAAATTTTGTGCCTGCATCTTTATAATCTTCTTTTGCCGATTCAGGAACATCAACAAGAGCTTTTACCCCTGCATCTCTTGCAATAAGAATATTTCTGAAATGTTCAATAAGGCCTGATACGAACTCGCCCACATCATAGCCGTTTCTGATGATCTCTTCTACGATATCAAAACCTTTTGCAGTATCTTTCTGTAAAATTGCATTTGTTAATTCAAAATACCGCTCTCTTTTAATTAGGCCGAGGCCTTGAATTACATGCTCAGCTGTAATTTTCTCATTGTGATATGAGATCATCTGATCTAAAAGGGACTGGCTGTCTCTCATGCTGCCGTCACCTTTTAGCGCAATAATTTCCAATGCCTCTTTTTCAATTTCTATACCTTCTTCAATGCAGATATGCTCAAGATTTTGAATAATATCTTTAACAGGAATTCTTCTGAAATCAAACCGCTGGCATCTTGAAATTATTGTAGGAGGAATCTTGTGGGGTTCGGTTGTTGCAAAAATAAAGAGTACATTTTCAGGCGGTTCCTCAAGTGTTTTTAAAAGAGCATTAAAAGCCTGCACAGTAAGCATGTGCACTTCATCAATAATATAAATTTTATATTTACCCTGAGCAGGGGCATATCTGACATTTTCACGTAAATTTCTTACTTCATCTACACCGTTATTTGATGCACCGTCAATTTCAAAAACATCAACATTTCTGCCCTCTGAAATCTCCCTGCACGCAGAACACTGATTACATGGTGTTGAAGTAGGGCCATGTTCGCAATTCAGCGCTTTTGCAAGAATTCTTGCTGCACTTGTTTTGCCTACTCCTCTCGGGCCGCTGAACAGGTAAGCATGGGCAAGCCTGCCTGTTTCAATTGCATTACGGAGTGTCCTGGTGACATGCTCCTGAGCAAGCAGATCATCCCATGTTTGCGGACGCCATTTTCTTGCTAATACTCGGTAGCTCATTTGCTCCCTCTGTCAAATAAAAAGGCTGTGCACCCTGCTTCGGCTCTCCTTTTCAACGGTTTGTAAACAGCAGCCAACTCCATCCAAGTGTCCCCGCGGCACATGGTACCTCTGCTTACCGCTGCTACCTTCCGGTCCTGACGGGGTTCAGCAGTTTCCCATTGCGCAGGACTCAGATTATCATCGCCGCTTACTGACACAGACCTTTGGCGGTTAGAACCTCAGTCAGGGGATTCAACCCTGCTATAGCGGATTGCAGGTTACAGGACACCGCTAATTCCCCGTCTAGCACAGCCAATACCTGTGGAGCAGAGCGGGATCGAACCGCCGGCCTGTACGTTGCGAACGTACCGCTCTCCCAACTGAGCTACTGCCCCGGACCCAACATACTATTCAGCTCTTTCTGAATTGCGTCTGAATCCTTCCGGTTTCATCCTCGAACTGAAATTGCGGAGAGGGCGGGATTCGAACCCGCGGTAGCATTCACTACACACGCTTTCCAAGCGTGCACCTTAAACCGCTCGGTCACCTCTCCAGAGAACACTTACTTTCTTGTCTTTTTCAGTTCAGGATTTTCTCCCCATTGATATGTAATGGAAAAAATTCTGCTTATATTATATATTCAAAACTAATTCTGATTCTTAACTTTTCAATTCTATTGGCGGAGAGGGTGGGATTCGAACCCACGGTTCCTAAATACGGAACAACGGTTTTCGAGACCGCCCGATTCAACCGCTCTCGCACCTCTCCCCTTATTTATTCCGTTTTCCCTCTGGAATTCCGGATTTCCTTAAAAAAAGAACTCAACAGGTTCGAAGACTCCTCAGCCAGAATACCTGAAATAAGATCAACACTGTGATTAAGCCTGTGATCCTGAACAATATTGCGTAAAGAGGAGCAGGCTCCTGCTTTTGGATCCAAAGCACCGAACACAAGCTCTTTAATCCTTGCCAGCACAATAGCTCCTGCACACATAGCACACGGCTCCAGCGTTACATATATTGTACAGTTTTCAAGGCGCCACGATTGGAGAGTATTAGCAGCGGCAGAGATGGCAACCATTTCGGCATGAGCTGTCGGATCCTGCAGGGTTTCTGTCTGATTGAATCCCTTCCCTATAATCCGGCCATCTTTTACTACCACCGCACCAACCGGAACTTCCTCTGCATCACATGCTTTTTCAGCTTCCAAAAGGGCACGACGCATCCAATATTGGTGCCTGTCAATTCCGCTGGGTGTAGGATTCCACATAATTTGTACGCCCGGAGGGAGTCGAACCCACAACCTCCTGATCCGTAGTCAGGTGCTCTATCCAATTGAGCTACGGGCGCTCCTAAGAACAAAACCCTTAATAAAAAAATAGTAGCGCGTATGGGAGTCGAACCCATGTTACCGGCGTGAGAGGCCGGCGTCCTAAACCACTAGACGAACGCGCCATTTCCCGAATGACAGTCTGACATGACCCGTACGCCCGGAGGGAGTCGAACCCCCAACCCTCTGATCCGAAGTCAGATGCTCTATCCAATTGAGCTACGGGCGCCAGTAAATTGCTGGGGAGCAGGGATTCGAACCCCGATACTACGGTCCAGAGCCGCATGTCCTGCCGTTGGACGACTCCCCATTAAAATAGCAGTTGGAAAATATAGAAAGTTTACTATTAAAAGTCAAATATTTTTTCTATTTTTTCAGGACTTCTTTGCGCTGTTTTTTTTAGGCCTATTGTACTTCAGTATCAAGATGATTCAGGGCTCTCTCCAGTCTTTTTATTGTTGTCTCTTTACCGAGAAGTTCTATAACTTCAAACAGGCCAGGGCTCTGCCCTTTTCCTGTAAGAGCGAGCCTGACAGGATGTATGTACTTGCCTGCTCCGACATCTTCCTCTTGAGCAAGACTGCGGATTTCTTCTTCTATTGTCCCCTGATTCCAATCATCAATATTTCTTATTGATAAAAGTACTTTCCGAAGCCTCTCTTTTACCCCTGCTTTTGTCCAATGTTTCTTTACTGCTTTTTCCTCGTACTCTTCAGGATCAATAAAAAAGTAATATCCGGATTCCACAAAATCTTCAAAATCCTTAACCCTCTCTTTCATGATCTCCACAAAACGAAAAATATATTCATCATTCTCTTCAGTTGCCAGATTATTTTTTTCCAAAACAGATTTCACATTTAACACAAGTTCGGCCGAGTCCATATCCCTTATGTATTTGCCGTTAAACCACATCAGCTTTGCCTCGTCAAATACTGCGGGATTTTGTGAAACACGGTCAATTGAAAATGATTCTATAAGCTGATCCTTTGACATTATCTCTCTGTCATCTCCCGGAGACCAGCCGAGCAGAGCAAGATAATTTACAAGTGCAGAGTGCAGAATTCCCTTTTCCCTGTACTCTTCCACTGATGCAGCTCCGTGGCGTTTTGAAAGCCTCTTTTTATCCGGCCCGAGAATCATGGGGATATGCGCAAACTCGGGAATATTCCACTCCATTGCCTTGTAGATAAGAATCTGTTTAGGCGTATTGGACAAATGGTCATCGCCCCGAATAACATGAGTAATTCCCATATTGTGATCATCAACAACTACTGCGATCTGATAAACCGGAGTACTGTCGGAACGAAGAATTATAAAATCATCTATTTCGCTGTTGCTTACACTCACTTTACCCCGCACATGATCAATAAATTCAGTCTCCCCTTCTTCCACTCTGAATCTTAATACATAAGGGTCCCCTCTGTCCATCCTTGTTTTCCGCTCTCTTTCAGACAGGCCTCTGCATTTTTTATCGTACATGTATGATCCGGATTGTTTTCTTCTCTCAGCAAGCTCTTCCTGAGTACAAAAACACGGATATGCATAATTTTTTTTCAGCAGTTCCATGCATACGGATTTATGCTGTCTGCTGTTCTGTGACTGCATAACAGGTTCGCCGTCCCATTCAATACCGAGCCATTTAAGGCTTCGTAAAATCTGGTCAGTCATCTCTTTGTCCGAACGCACTGTGTCAGTGTCCTCTATTCTCAGGACAAATTCCCCGTGTTCATGTTTTGCATACAGGTAGTTGAAAAGGGCTGTTCTTGCTCCGCCAATATGAAGATAACCTGTAGGGCTCGGAGCAAATCTTACGCGAATATTTAAATTTTGCATAATATTTCCCGGATTTTAACAGAAGTTCGTTTCATTTTCTTTTCTTAAAAAATCCTCCATGCGCAAAGGGCAATTAGAAACATTCCTCCGTACACAAGGGATGCAGAAACAGAAACAATTTTTGATGCAAGATTTTGATGCTGCTGTTTATTAATTACCATCAACGAAAGAATCAGGCCGCCTGCAGGCAGTAATACTGCAAACAGGCTGATTAACGGTGATATTGCATGAAGTGCGCTTTTATCTAAAACTTTTGTGTGATCCATCAGCATCCGTGCTGTTTCCACGCCTTTATAATCAGAAAACACATAATCCCAATACGGTATTCGCGATGTAGTTTTTAAAATTGCTTTTAAAAGATGCATACTCGCTGTTATTGGGAGAATGGCGAGAACAAGCTGGTTAAATGATTTAATCCATGTTTCCCGGCCTGCAGTTCTTTTTATTACCGCTAGAATAGTATAGAGAATTACCGGAATTAAAAAAAACAGGACAAAAGCCTTTGCTGTACCTGCCAGCCTGCCTGAAATGTTCAAAGAATGATTAATCCAGTTTGGAATTGCCGCTACTATTCCGTTACTTATATCCCATTCTGATAAAACCTCATCAACAACAAATCCGCTTACCATAATAAAAAAGCCGATTTCCGCCCATGTAAGTTTTATGTCTTTAAACAGATCTGCCGCAATTTTCCTTTTTGTGATAGCAATATTGTTCTTTGTGCAGGATTTAAAGCACTGTCCGCATAAAATACAGGTTCTGTTATCTTTTATATTTGCAGGATAAAGGCCCGATGTGCATGACCGTCCTGTAAATTTATAACTGTTTTCTTCAGCTATACAGTCTTTTGTTTTACAGTTTCTGCAGACATTCGGATCAATTACACGCAGCTGTTTGAAAGAGAGCAGAGAATACAACCCGAGCAGATGCCCCACAGGGCAGATATGTGTGCAGAAAGTACGTTTTTCCCAGATCAGCCCCGAAACAAGTGCAATCGCAAACAGGGTGATCATATATACTGCCATATATTGAGGTATACGGTGAATCGTAAATGTATGTATCCCGATAATTAATATTATAGAATAAAATAATGTGATTACCCACCCCGATTTCAAAAATTTACCGGGTTTGCGTTTCAGCCCTATTCTCCCCGCAAAAGAAGTAACAAGCTCCATAGGGCAGATACTGCACCAGAATCTGCCGAACAGCACAGCAGTTACAATAATCAGAGGCCACCAATAGGACCAGACTATCAAATTGGGAAGATTGGTATTTCTTAAAATTTTTGCAAAAGCGGGGTCATTTGTAAAAATCCCTATTGCACCGTAAATCAGTAATGCAAAAACAAATAAAGTAAAAAACTGAATTACAGGTAAAAAATATCTGCTTCTAAAAAACCTGTTAAGCCGCATTTTATTACTCCGTAATAATCATTATCGGATTTTGATTAATATCCGCCGGCATCCGGAATGTAAACAGTCTAACCTTCTGTCTCAGCCATTGGCCTGATTGGTGGACTCGATTTTTAAAATATATAAGGAATCTATCAAAATCAACTGTTTTGCAATATAAAACAAGAAGCCCACATTTGTTCAAAAACAGAACATAAGCGGGCCAAAAGCGGAGAGGGTGGGATTCGAACCCACGGTAGAGGTTTGTGCCCCTACAACCGCTTAGCAGGCGGCTGCCTTCAGCCGACTCGGCCACCTCTCCGAACCACAATAATTTTCTTTTCACGATTGCTTGCGGAGGGCGGGAGACTCGAACTCCCAAGGGCGCAAACCCGGCGGTTTTCAAGACCGCTGCCTTACCAATTAGGACTAGCCCTCCGGGCATCATGAATCGTGAAACAGGTTTAAATATACAAAACCAGAAATAAGAAATCAACGTTTTTCTTTATTCCTGCAGCAGCGACATTGTCAATATATTCTTTTGAAATTCACGTTTTACCCGCTTCCCATGGATGCCTCCCGATTCCATCGGGGTGAGCATGACAATGGTTAATTTTTTTGCCGGCATCTGAAAATTTACGCCATCTGCGGTACTCCGGGGGGTGTCATTCCCGCATGTTTTTAGCGGGAATCCAGGGGCGGAGGTGAAGTGTGCCCTGAGCTTGTCGAAGGGCTATGGATTAGAAAAAAAGGTATAGGGTATAAAGGAATACCACGGAAATATTTTGCCGGCATCTGGAAATTTCCGTTAAAAAAATGTTGAAAAACGAACGCCCGGAAAGGCAAACTGTTTGAACCCGATTCTCTTTAAAAAAAAATATAATAATAAGAATCGGGCGAGTTTTTGCCTTTCAGAGAGTTTTTTGACATTTTTAGGAAATTTTCGGCAGCCGGCGTTTTTTGGGCACTTTTTTTTGAAAAAAGTGCCGTACATAATCTTAACAAATCAATAGATTAACCGTTAAAGACTTTAACAACCCGGAAGCAAAGCTGCCTTTTACGAGGGGTTAATCATAAATTTATGTAACCCTCCACCCCACC
>JAGGVB010000216.1 GCA_021158245.1 bacterium
AATTTGTTAATATTTTTTAAGATAGACAGTACTGCCTGTCTTCAGGAGATAAAGTCTCAATATATAGCTCTATGGCTTCTTTAATATTTGCAAGAACCTCTTCAAATGTGTCTCCCTGACTATGGCATCCTTTTAATTCCGGACAAAATGAGTAATATCCGTTTTGATCTTTTTCAATTACTATGTTTACTTTCATATAGTTTACTCCTGATTGAATTGTTTTTGGTAAACATATTGTTTAAGAGCAGATTTAATATCTATCTGCTTAATAAATAGATAACCAGAACAGTTAGTATGATAATAATCCCTATTGCAGATATTCTGTATCTGTCTGACTTTTCTTTCTGTTTTTCATCAAGATAAAAAAGGCCCTCTTCGGTTTTGACAATTACACTTTTTCTTTTCTGTATATTAAAAATTAGAGACTCAGAAAGTCCAAGGTTTTCCAGAGATAGTGCTTCTTGTTGTGAAACGGCGCCCTTCTCACGAAAAGTATTGATTATGTGGCGGCGTTTTTTTGAGGCTATAATTGCTCCTATGGATACTGTCATTTTGTCTCCCTTGTATTAGCATGTTTTGAATTTTAGACACCGTTTTATTAACACTTTTACCGAAAGAATATTTCACATTAATTTCTCAAACCTGACAGCACATTTTCAGACATAAACCGGAAAACTTCTGATGGCACTCAATCCGACAAATAGTATTCAATAGTAGATACAACTCTCACTCTTTTTATATGAGGATTATTTCTGTCACGGGGCGATATTGTAAACTGCCCCTGGCTTGCTCTTTTTATTTTACCAAGATGGCTTTTGGAGTCCTTTGCAAATTTTTCGGCAACTTCTCTTGCTTTTCTGGTAGCTTCTTCAATCATTTCAGGTTTAACTTCATTAAGCTTTGTAAAAATATACTCAGTGGAAATGCTGTATTCATCACCGGAAAACACAATTCCCTGCTTGCCGAGGTCAGCAAGCTTTTTTATTGTTTTCCGGACAAGATCAACTTTTTTAGAATACACAGTAACTGTCTGCATTGCAGTATATCTGAACTCTACTCGCTGCCCGCTGCCGTACTGCTGTGCTAATTTATCAGTAACATAAGGGAGTGATACGGATATTTCGGATTCATCAATTCCGTTTTTTTTGAGAAAAGCACGAATCTTTTTTGTGCTCTGTTCAAGAGAAGAGTATAGAGCTGATAAATCATTGCTTGCTGCTGTAAACTTTATCGGCCACAGTACAATATCTGCAGGATATTCTCTTTCGGACAGCCCCTTTACTCTGACCGTACGCTCATACTCTTTTACTTTTATTGCACTCCTGCCAATCAGAAAACCCAAAGCAGATAGTCCTAAAAATATTGAAATCCCCAATACAAGGCTGTTACTAAAAATTTTATTTTCCATGTCAGTCTCCTTAATTGGCAGCAATTTTAATTGTTAAAGATGAGAAATTTGTATTATCATCAGAGGAATAAACATACTTTTAATGTATTAAGCCATTTTGAAAAATGCAACAAATTTTGTTATTCAGGCACATTCCGGAATTTTATGGGTAAATTTAAGGGGCAAGGATTTTAAAGCATCTTTATGAAGTTTTCGTAAATTAAAAGGGCAGCCTTCTATTAAGGCCGCCCTTTATTGGTTGTTCGTAAAATGTGTTACTTTTTAGAACTGTCAATATCCTTAAGCAGTATTTTTACTGCAGTTTCAATCTGCTGGTCTCTTCCGTTAACTACAACTTCAGTATCCTGTGCGACCTTTACATCAGGTTCAAGCTGTAAGTTTTCAAGATAATGACCTTCAATATCTTTTGTACCGACCTGAGGTATTCCGAAAACCAGAGTCGGATCCTGCTGCCGCTCCCACCATACTGCTGTCATTGTTCCGGGGACAGGCATACCAACTAGTTTACCAATTCCAAGAGCCCTGTAAGTAAAGGGGAACCCGTGGGCATCGCTGTAGTTGGATTCTGACATCACTACAATTGATTTCTTAATCCACTTGTTCATAGGCTCATATCCGTAATACTGGCCTCTCGGAACAAAATCCACATATTTTTTCCCATTTAACAAAGTGGCAAGATCATCATGCAGCCATCCGCCTCCGTTAAATCTTGTGTCAACTACAAGTCCTTCTTTATGAAAGTTTCTGCCGAGAATTTCCGAATAGACTTTTCTGAAACTTGCACTGTTCATACCTCGCACATGCACATAACCGAGACGTCCGCCGGACAGTCTTTCTGTTTCCTCTCTGCGCTGTTTAACCCATCTTTCATAAAGAAGTTGATTTTCCATTCCAAATGAAATAGGTTTAATCTTCTCATCCCACCTTGTTTTTAAAGCAGGATCATAAAAGGAAACAAGCATGATTTTACCTGCTTTATGATTAAGCAGAGGATAATAATCCATTCCCTTTTTAATTTCTGTGCCATCGAGTTTCTCAAGAATAACCACTGGTTTTACCTTAGATTCGGCATTATCAAAGGGACCTTTTTCAATAACTTCCACAACTCTCAGTCCATTGCCGTTGTATTTATTATCAAAAAAGAGTCCGAGGCTTGCTGTTCTGTCTCCGTTTTCAACTCTGGGACGATAACGGCATCCTGTATGAGATGCGTTAAGCTCTCCGAGAAGTTCGCTCATCATCTCTGCAAAATCAAAATTGTTATCAATGTATGGCAGGAACCTGGCGTACTCTTTTTTATAATAATTCCAGTCTACATTCTGAAGATTCTTTACATAAAACTTCTTAACAACCTGGCGCCACATGTGTTCAAACAGATACTGTTTTTCAGCAGGATTATTAAGATTAATTTCTGCTGCAAATGAGACTGGTTTACGCTTGTGCGAGCCGACTTCGATTTTTGTGATTTTACCGCCGGAGAACAGAAATAATGTTTCCCCCTTTTTATCCATGTGCAGTGTACCGCCGCGTCCGTGGAGTTTAATTAAAAGTTTGGTCTCATTCTCTCTGATATTTCTGACCCAGAGATCGTGTCCGCCTTCAAATTTACTGAGGTAGTAAAGTTTTTCTCCGTCAGGAGATAAAACAGCATCCGCAAGATTTGAAGAGTTGATAGTAAGGCGCATTACACGGTCATCAATATTTTTCAAATTAATTTTTAAAGGTTCGGTCTTATCTTTTTCTTCTTTTTTGCCTTTTGGTTCTTTTTTGTCAGATTTATCAGAATCTTTTTTATCCTTTTTATCCTTCTCGTCATTTTTTTTCTGTTCTTTATAATTTTCGTAATCTTCCTTGCTTAGGTTGAATTCATCCCATGCTTTTTTTGTGAAAAACATAGCATAAACATCACTCTGGGCACCCCAGCTTCCGTGGCTTCGCAGCCCCTGCCGGTCTGAAAACCAGATCATTGACTTTCCGCCCATCATCCACTTGGGTTCTCCGTCCGAGTACCCGCTGTTTGTCAGATTTTCAATCTTTGCTTTTCCGTCTGCGCTGATAAGTGCTACGTCATTTGAAAAGAGTGCATTCGGTGAAAACGCAGCAAGAAACCATTTTCCGTCCGGTGACCATTGATACCACTGGTCTCCGTCACTGTAGGAGTAGTTGAGATTTCCGGGAAGAACGGTCCGTACCTTCTTTGTTTTCAGATTGATCACTTTAAGGGTTGTACGTTCTTCGAGATACGCAACTTCTTTTCCATCAGGGGAAAAAGCCGGCTGGAACTCCTCTTTACCGGTTGCTATAACCGGTTCTTCCTTTAAGAGAGTTGACCTGTAAAAATGTTTTTCATCATCACGTACTGTTGATGTTTTATAGACATTCCAGCTCCCGTCTCTTTCAGAAGCATAGAGAAGTGTCCTTCCGTCAGGGCTGAAGCTTACGGATCTTTCCTGCTCCGGAGTCTTTGTGATCTGTTTTGTTGTTGAGTAATCCACAGATGTAACATACACTTCACCCCGTACAATAAATGCAACTTCTTTGCCGTCCGGAGAAACCGCCATATCTGTCGCGCCGCTGCGGATAACTTTATAATCCACGCTGTTCTCTTTTACATCTGAATAAATTTTAATTGCAACCTTGGCCGGTTTCTGCCCGGGTTTCATTGTATAAATTTCACCGTCAAATCCGAAACACAGGGTCCCTCCGTCAGATACAGACAGAAATCTGACAGGATTTCTTTTAAAAAAAGTAATTTGAGTTACATTATCTGTGTTGCTGACCGGGAAAGAGCACACATTAAAAGTCCCGAATTTTTCGCTTAGATAATATATTTTTGAATCATCAGGAGAAAACAGAGGATTACGGTCCTCACCATTAAAACTTGTCAATTTTGTATATTTTTTTAAAAGCATATCATACATCCATACATCTCTTGTTACAGAAGATGTATGATGTTTTCTCCAGTTGTCTTCATATCCTTTTACATCATGATATACGATTTTTGTACCTTGTTTATTAAAACAAACATCCAATGCTGGTGTTGTAAGTATCTGAACAGGCCTTCCGCCTTTTACAGAAACCTTATATAATTCCGGCAGTCCGCCTGACGGAAACTGTACGTTTTTATAATCATCCATAATGTGGGCAGAAAAAACCACATATTTACCGTCAGGAGTAAACGTGGAAGGGAATTCGCCGGCAGAGTGTGTAGTCAGCCGTTTTGGAACTCCGCCCTGTGCAGGAATAATATAAACATCGTAATTTCCGTGCCTGAAAGAGGCAAATGCAATTGTTTTACTGTCCGGAGACCATACAGGCATAAAATCATAAGCTTCATGAAATGTTAACGGGTATGCTCTTCCTCCTTCAGCGCTTACGCAGTAAATATCGCCTTTGTAGGAAAATGCAATAGTCTGCCCGTCAGGTGATATTGCAGAATACCTCATCCACAGCGGCCCGCTTCCTGCAAAAAGCGCTGATGCAGACACAACAACTAACAAAACAAGAAAAATTTTTCTTACCATTTGTTCTCCTTCCTGAATATATTTGAATATTGATTTAGACAATATGTTTACGCAGATATATCAGGAATGTTGCATTATAGCCTATGTTGTGTCCTTAAATTTGTGTAAAAAGGCATATTATTGAAAAAGTGTCATATTCTTCCTAAATTAAAATGAAAAAATTAATTTTTTAAAAAAAGAAAGGAAGAGATATGGCACATAAAAAAGATAACGGATTAGTCAGAGAAATGCAAAAGGTTTTGTTGGACGATTCGGATTTTCTTAAAAAGCTGATACAAGAGAATCTTCAAAAGATATTAGAAGCAGAGTTTGAGAGCAAAATACAGGCAAAGCCTTACGATCGTACAGGTGACAGGCAGTGTTAATAGTAATAGGCATAAGTAGTAAAGGATACAGGGAGATACTGTCAGTAGATGTAGGCGATAGTGAAGATGAACAAACCTGGACAAATATATTCAGGGGATTGAAGGACAGAGGATTAAAAGGTGTAACTTATGTAGTATCTGACGATCATTCCGGACTTGTTAAGTCAATAAAGCGGGAGTTTCAGGGATCAGCCTGGCAGCGTTGTCAAGTCCATTTTATCAGGTATTTCATGAGTAAGTTCAGTAAAAAAGAGCGTCCCGATTATTTACGTAAATTAAAAGATGTATTCAATGCTCCTGACATAAAAGAAGCAATTGAACGTAAGGATAAATTGGTCATAGAATTAGAATCATATAAAAAAGAGATATCAGAATGGCTTGATAATGAGATAGAGTCCTGTTTCTCAGTATATAGTCTTCCTTTTGAACATCAAAAACGAATGCGTTCAACAAACATGATTGAAAGATTTAATCAGGAGCTTTTGAGGAGAAGCCGGGTTATAAGAATATTTCCCAATGTTGAGTCTATTATAAGATTGTTTGGGAGTATGTGCATTGAACAATCCGAGAAATGGCAAACTGGGTATAGGTATTTGGATATGACTCTGCCTCGTCCCAAAAAGA
>JAGGVB010000217.1 GCA_021158245.1 bacterium
CTTGAGGGATTTCAGGTCGGTGAGGTTAATGTCGCACTTAACCTTCAGGGCTTTCCATTCAGAATTATTACAGATTTTACTCTGGAAACTCTTGAGAGCGTAACAGGGAATCTTAAAAATCTTGTAATAAACGATACTATCCCACCTACTCAGGGGACAGAGGGATACACAATAAGCCTGCCTACAAATGAAGTAACGGATTTTATTAATTGTCTTCCTACAAAAATAAGAGTTACAGGTTTGCTGGAAATAAATGACAGAGAGAATGTTGCTACTGTATATGATACAACTTCTGTGCGGGGAGATGCTGATTTCAGAGTGCCTCTTGAGGTGAAATATCCTGGTTTGTCAAATAAGAGTAAACTTACGGAAATGGAACTTGATGATGAGGCGCATGATACAATAAAAGAGATAAGAAAGCGCCTTAATTCCGGGACATTGAATCTTAAGGTGTATAACCATCTTCCTATTGGGATTGATACTGTGCAGGTATGTTTTGCAGCAGACAGCAACAAAGTTTTCTCTTCTCCCGACCTGTCCCGAATGATAAAAATCAATCCGGGAGTTATTTCGGGGGATCCGGGGACAGTACAGGATTCTGTTGTAACCAACAATCACATAACAATCACAGGAAATGATTTATTGCTTTTCGAACAAAATCAGTATGTGTATTACGGAATTAAATACTTTTTCCCGGGAACAAACAATGAATTTATTAAAATCCGCTCAGACGATTACATCCGTATTGTCTCATGGATTACCGCACAGGTGAATGCTGATTTCTCCGATGATAACGGGGAAGGAGGTGGATCATGAGATCTGTAAAAAGAATTGTTACACTGTTTTCCTGTTTACTGATAACAGGTGCGTCAGGTGTATTTGCACAGACCAATGCCAGAGCAATGGGTATGGGCCTGGCTTACACTGCTGTTGCAAGAGGTGTGTATGCACCAGCATGGAATCCTGCAAATCTCGGACTGCCTGATAACCCCAGTTCATCATTTAGTTTCTTTTCAATAAGTGCAGGAGTGGGGAATAATTCATTTACAAAAGATCTTTATGATAAATATTTTGTTGAAGGCGCGGACGAAAACAACAAAATCTACTGGAATTCGGATGATGTAAATGCAATTCTAAGTTCAATACCGGATAATGGTTTTGTTGGGCATGTTCTTACAAATATTCAGTTTCTTTCGTTTTCAGTTGGCAGATTTGCTTTAACTTTCCGTGCTTACGGCAGCATGTTTACAAGGTTGAGTAGAGAGTATTTTGAGATTCCTCTTGTCGGCAACAAGATGAATCAGATATACAATATGAGCAAGACTAAAGCTGCGGGAATGGGGCTGGGAATAGTATCCTTCTCTTACGGACATCCCATAAAAGTGAATTTTGCAAAGGCTTTTTCCGTTGGTGCTTCTTTTAAGATGCTGTACGGATTAGGTTATGCAAACTCGGATAAGGCATCAATGATCCTTGAGACAGCACCCTACGGATTTAATCTGCACGGAGCTTATGAGGCAACTGTTGCTGTTGGCGGCCTTGGATGGGGGCTTGATCTTGGAACAGCGGCAAAGCTGAACAAAAAATGGGATTTCAGCCTGAGCCTTTCCAATGCATTGGGAAACATAAGCTGGAAAGATCCTAAAACCGAATTAGGATATTTTAATGGAGACTCTCTTTATGTCCTGTCTTTTGATGACAGCGATGAAAACAGCACAGATGACTCCTCCTGGTCTGTTGATAAAGAGAGATTCTCTAATAAATCACCCTCTGTGCTCAGATTCGGAGTTGCATACAAAGAATCGGATTTTATCATTACTGCGGATTATCTTCAGAGTTTCCATGATAATGCTTTTTTCTCGATTCAGCCCAGATTTGTGTTTGGTACTGAGTGGCGAAAATTGGGATTTTTCCCTTTAAGAATGGGCGTCGGAGTAGGAGGCAGGCTTGGAACTACACTCTCGTTCGGATTCGGGCTGCATTTGGGTTCATTTAAATTTGATGTAGGAATAATGAATCGGGGATTTATTAATCCCAATACAAGTAAGGGTTTTACTTTTGCTGTAGATATGAGTATAATCCCATCGGAAAAAAATAATGTTACGAGTTCAGGGTGGCGATAAAAAGAAAAATGTATTATCAGAAAATATTGAGCTGAACTAATTATGCTCCGGTACAGATCAATAGTAAAAAGAGTTCTATCTGTGTTAAGCGATGTCTCGTATTTTATCTATCCGGGGCAGTGTGCTGTGTGCGGGAAGGAAGTTGAAAAAGGCCATGTATGCAGGGAATGCACGAGGAAAATATTAGGCTCTTTCTCAATGCTCAGGTTTAATGAAAAGGTTGATTTCCCTTTAATAAAAGAGGAGGTTGCTTTCTCTGAATGTATATCAGGGTGGGAGTATTCAAACGATATAAAAAATCTTATTTCCCTGATGAAGTACAGAGGATTTGAAAACCTTTGCTTCTGGACTGGACGAATCATAGGCAGGAAAATAAAGCAAGTTGTTCCGCACAACAGCATTATTGTTTCGGTTCCTCTGCATGCTGCACGTAAAAGAGAGCGAGGGTATAACCAGAGCGATTTAATAGCAGAAGGTATAATAAAAGAAAATCCAGGTCTTCAGAAAAAGAATTTTTTAGTACGTACAAGAGATACAAAACCGCAGGCAGGTCTTAACGGGAGAGAGAGACAGGAAAATGTAAGAGGCGCTTTTAAAGTTAAGCGCACGATTCCATCCGGAATAAATACTGTAATAATTGTTGATGATGTGATTACCACAGGTGCAACAATAAATAATTGCGCTGCTGTTTTAAAGGAATATGGTGTTCATGAAGTCAGAGGGCTTTCAATTGCAAGGCCTGCTGCTGTAAAATAATTGCAATAGATATTGTTTTTTCTTGACATTTCAGAGAAAAATTTATATAATTTAGTTCGATATTTTTTCTGTAAGTTTTTAAAAATAATACTGTCATTTTGTAGGGCAGTAAAATTTTATTATGGCAAGGAGGAAAGAATGGCAATTCGTGTAGGGATTAATGGGTTTGGGAGAATCGGACGCCTTGTGTTTCGTATCGCAATGAAACGTTCTGATGTGGAGATTGTCGCTGTAAATGATATTACAGATGCAGCTACCCTTGCTCATCTCTTAAAGTATGATTCTGTTCACGGCAAGTACGATGGCAATATTGAAGTGAAAGGTAATTCGTTTATTGTAGACGGCAAAGAGATAAAGGTAATGGCGGAACGTGATCCTTCAAAATTACCGTGGAAGGATATGAGTGTTGATATTGCAGTGGAATCAACCGGCGTGTTCCGTACAAGGGATAAAATTGCAATGCACCTTGATGCAGGAGCTAAAAAAGTGCTGCTTTCTGTTCCTGCAAAAGATGAAATTGATGCAACAATAGTTCTTGGTGTTAATGATGATGATTTAAAACCGGAGCATAAAATAGTATCCAATGCTTCGTGTACGACAAATTGTTTTGCACCTGTTGTTAAAGTGCTGCACGATACTTTTGGTATTGAAAAAGGCCTTATGACAACAATTCATTCATATACAAATGACCAGAGTATCCTGGATCTGCCGCATAAGGATCTTCGTCGTGCCCGTTCTGCTGCCGTATCAATTATTCCAACGACAACAGGGGCCGCAAAAGCAGTTGGAAAGGTTATCCCTGATCTTGACGGTAAATTGAATGGCATGGCAGTGAGAGTTCCCACACCTGACGGTTCTCTCGTGGATTTCGTTGCTGAGCTGAAAAAAGATGCAACAATTGATGATATAAATAATGCAATGAAGAAATATGCTGAAGGAGAGATGAAGGGTGTGCTTGAGTACTGCACAGACCCGGTAGTTTCGGCTGATATAGTCGGCAATCCTCATTCCAGTATTTATGACAGTCTTGCAACGATGATGATGGGCAGCAGAATGGTCAAGGTTATTTCATGGTATGACAATGAGTGGGGTTACTCAAGCCGTATGGTGGATCTGCTCGTTAAGATGGCAAATATCGGATAGAAATAAATGAATAAACTTTCAATAAAAGATCTTGATCTTAAAGGAAAAAGAGCGCTCATCAGGGTGGATTTTAATGTTCCTTTTGATAAGAATCAGAATATAACTGATGATACGCGCATTCAGGCTGCTCTTCCTACAATAAGATATGCTATAGATAAGGGTGCAAGAGTTGTTCTTATGTCTCATCTCGGGCGTCCGAAAGGTAAGGTTGTACCTGAGATGAGTCTTAAACCTGTTGCAGTACATCTTGGAAAGCTTCTTGGTAGAGAAGTCGGGTTTGCTCCTGATTCCATAGGGGACACAGTTGAAGAGATGGCTGATAACCTTAAAGAGGGCGGTGTCCTCCTTTTGGAAAATCTGAGATTCCATCCCGAAGAAAAAAGTAATGATGCCGGGTTTGCGGAAAAACTTTCGCATCTTGGAGATGTCTATATTAATGATGCCTTTGGCACTGCGCACAGAGCTCACGCTTCAACAGAAGGCGTAACAAAGTATTTTGATAAATGTGCTGCTGGTTTTTTAATGGAAAAAGAGCTTACATATCTTGGCAAAGCAGTCGAAAACCCGGAAAATCCTTTTGTGCTGATTCTCGGAGGAGCAAAAGTTTCGGATAAAATCCCTGTAATTGAAAATTTTGCAGGCCGCGTATCAAAAATTTTAATAGGCGGCGGAATGATGTTTACGTTTTTAAAAGCACAGGGTAAAAATATCGGCAAATCGATTCTTGATGAAGAACATCTTAATTTCGCAGCAGAGGCTCTGAGTAGATATCCGGAAAAGATAGTGCTGCCTGTAGACTGTGTTGTTTCGGATGTTTTTAATTTTGCAGAAAGGCGCCTCGGTACTGTTGAGGTAGTATCATGTGATAGTATTTCCGATTCATCTTACGGGCTTGACATTGGCCCTGAATCTCTTGAAAAGTTCGGAAAAATTCTTTCCGGAGCAAAAACAATTGTATGGAACGGCCCTATGGGTGTTTTTGAAATAAAAGAGACAGCCGAAGGTACGCTCGGTGTAGCACGTCTTGTGGCAGAAGCAACTGAACAGGGGGCAACTTCTATTGTAGGAGGAGGCGATTCCGCTTCAGCAGTGAAAAGTGCAGGAGTTTCCGAAAAGATGACACATGTGTCAACAGGCGGAGGAGCTTCTCTTGAGTTCCTTCAGGGGAAGGTGCTTCCTGGTGTTGCAGCTTTGACCGAGAGAGGAGATGCCTGATGCGTATTCCTCTTATTGTGGGTAACTGGAAAATGAACATGACAGGTTCTCAGGTATCAAATTTACTTGAGGAACTGAAGACAAGGATAGATCCGGATGTTCCTGTAGATGTAGGAGTGGTTCCGTCATTTCCGTATCTTTCTCTTGCAGCCGAACTTCTCGTGGGTTCGAATATCAAAGTCGGTGCCCAGAATATGTCATGGGAAGTATCCGGAGCATTTACAGGTGAAGTATCTCCGATGCAGATTCGTGACACGGGATGCAGCTTTGTGATTCTCGGCCATTCAGAGAGACGGCACATTTTTGGCGAAACAGATGAAATGATCAATAACAAGATCAAACGTGCTGTTGATGAGGGGCTTAATATCATACTTTGTGTCGGAGAAAAACTAAAGCAGCGTGAGGATGGAAAAACAGAAGATGTGATAGATGCCCAGCTGAATGGCGGATTAAAAGATATAGATGTTGATAAAATGGACAGAATAACAATTGCTTACGAACCTGTTTGGGCAATAGGAACAGGAAAAACAGCAACTCCTGAGATGGCTCAGGCAGTACATGCATTTATAAGAAACTGGCTTAATGATGTGTATGGAAGCGGTGCGGCAAATGATGTTCGTATCCAGTACGGAGGCAGCGTTAAGCCGGAAAACAGCGCTTCCCTTATGGTGCAGAATGATATTGACGGCGCACTTATAGGCGGAGCAAGCCTTGATGCTGAAAAATTTGCAGAAATTGTTTATTCTGCATCAGGCAATAAAGAGGAGTAGCAATATGGCAGCATTTTTATCAGTAATACATGTTTTAGTGGCGCTTTTTTTAATAGTAAGCATTATGCTCCAATCATCCAAAGGCGGAGGATTGGCTGGAATGTTTGGCGGCGGTGGGGGCTCGGGTGCTGTATTCGGCGGCAGAGGAGCCGGATCCTTCCTTGCTAAGGTAACAATGTGGTTAGGGATTACTTTTGCTGTTACTTCTCTTGTTATTGCCCTGTTTTCAAAGCAGATACAAAGGGAGCCGGAAAGTGCGCTAAAAAAGGTTTTGAGTGAGCAGCAGACAGCTTCGCCTGCATCTATGCTTCCTGCGGCTTCAGGTTCAGGATCAGATATTTTAGTACCTGCCCAGGAACAAAATAGCAGTAAAGATAGTAAAAATAAATAACTATTTAAATTGAATCATTTTTTGTAAATTAAAATCCTCGCTGTACTATAAGCCGAAGTGGTGGAACTGGTAGACACGCTGTCTTGAGGGGGCAGTGGGAGAGATCCCGTGGGGGTTCGAGTCCCCCCTTCGGCACAAAA
>JAGGVB010000218.1 GCA_021158245.1 bacterium
CCTCAAATCAATGCAGACAGAAAGCAGATTAAAAGGGTTATAATCAATCTTGTAAAAAATAGTATTGAAGCTTGTAAATCCGGTGATCAGATTAAATTATTAACAATGCCTTCCGATAAAAATGAATATTCTGTGAAGCTTGTTGTTTCTGACAGTGGAAGTGGAATGGATGAAGATATTCTCGGGAAAATTTTTAATCCTGATTTTACAACCAAAAGAAAAGGAACCGGCCTGGGGCTTGTGATAATAAGTAAAATAATTGAAGACCATGGCGGCAAAATAGAGGTGTCAAGCGTAAAGAACCAGGGAACAACAATTGTTATCTATCTGTAAGTGTAAACATAAACATGCTTGACAATAGTTATAAAACTTATTATACTCTATGGCTGATAATCGGGCGGTTTTTACAGTTATTCGGAGGATGTTTAATGTATCATATTTTTTATGAAACACATTTTGCAGCAGCGCACCAGCTTCACGGGTATGATGGTGAATGCAGCAAGATGCACGGGCATACGTGGAAGGTGAGGATTGAAATAAACGCTGAAAAGACAGATGAAATAGGTATATCATTTGATTTTAAAAAATTAAAAGCTGCAACAAATCAAGTTATTGACAGGCTGGATCATAATAATATCAATACTATCCCGCCTTTTGATAAAAAGAACCCTACAGCAGAGAATCTTGCAAGATACTGCTATCATGAAACAGGTAAACTGCTGCCTCAGTCAGTTAAGATGTCCTCTGTTACAGTCTGGGAATCAGACAGCTATGCGGTCTGCTACGAAGAGTAACAATGCTTAAGGTATCAGAAATATTCTACTCCATTCAGGGCGAGTCCACAACTATGGGGCTTCCTGCTGTTTTTGTAAGATTGGCAGGATGTAATCTTAACTGCACATATTGTGATACAAAGTACGCCAGAAGCGGAGGTACCAAATTTTCAATAGAAGAAATACTTGTGCAGGTCAAAAGTTTTAATTGTAACCGTGTGACAATTACAGGCGGGGAACCTCTTCTTCAGGAAGGCTCGGCTGCCCTTGCTCAAAGGTTGATTGATTCCGGATATGATGTGCAGGTAGAAACAAACGGTTCACAGAATATTAACCTGATTCCGGAAAAGGCACGATGCATTCTTGATATTAAAACACCCGGAAGCGGAGAGAGCGATAGAAATGATTTTCAGAATATTGACAGGCTTTCTGCAGAGGATGAGATAAAATTTGTGCTGACATCTATAGATGACTATGTGTGGGCAAAGGATAAGATTTCAGAGTACAGCCTGTCAGGCAGATTTGAAATTCTGTTTTCACCTGTATCAGATATGCTGAGCCCTGCAGTACTTGCAGAAAAAATACTGACTGATAATCTTGATGTAAGGCTGCATTTGCAGCTTCATAAAATTATCTGGCCGGACAGGGAAAGAGGAGTGTAAAAATGCCTGAATCTCTGAAAGCAGTGATTTTATTAAGCGGTGGGATTGATTCCAGTACAACTCTTGCAATTGCCCGTGATATGGGCTTTAAATGTTATGCTTTAAGTTTCAGGTACGGACAGAATAACTATATTGAGATTGAATCTGCAAAGAAGATGGCGGACAGGCTTGGAGCTGCAAGGCACATTGTGCTGGACATAGACCTTTCTGTGTTTGGCGGGTCAGCTCTTACAGGTACAGGAGAAATACCAAAAGACAGAAAAGAGGATGAAATAGCAGGAGGGAAAATACCTGTCAGTTATGTGCCTGCAAGAAATACGGTTTTTTTATCCCTCGGGCTTGCATGGGCTGAGTCCATAGGCGCACATGATATTTTTATTGGAGTCAATGCTCTTGATTATTCGGGATATCCTGACTGCAGAGAAGAGTTTATCCGTTCTTTTGAAAAAACTGCAAATTTAGGGACAAAACAGGGAGTTCAGGGCCATCCCTGTAAAATCCATACTCCTCTGATTAATCTTAGTAAAGCTGAAATAATTACAAGAGGAACTAAACTTGGCGTTGATTACAGCGTTACAATAAGCTGCTATGATCCTGACAATGAAGGCAGATCGTGCGGCAGGTGTGATTCATGCCTGCTTCGCAAAAAAGGATTCAGGGAAGCTGGAATAGATGATCCTACTGAATATGTATCAGGTTAAATATGGTTGTGATTTATGAATAATGCAGAATCGCAGATGAAAGAATCAAAATAAATTTTTGGAGATATTATGTCTGAGCTGAAACGCGGGCAGCGGGAAATAAGGGATTCCAAATTAACGGTTGTGGAAAATCATTATCCCGGCAGAGATTATCAGGTTGATATTACTCTGCCTGAGTTTACTTGTCTGTGCCCTATATCCGGATATCCGGATTTTGCAGCAATTCATGTTACATATATTCCTGATAAGAAAATAATTGAATTAAAGTCACTTAAACTTTACATTAATAAATTCAGGGATGAAGAGATGTTCCATGAGGCAGTAGTTAATAAGATTCTGGAAGATCTCGTTTCAGTTGCAAAACCGAGATATATGAAGGTTGTTGGGGATTTTAATCCTAGAGGCAATGTAAAAACCGTTGTAACAGCAGAATACAGGGGAGAAACAAATATTGATTGATATTCAGAATCAGCCGGATTACAGGAATCTGTCAATTGATCAGGTTGGAGTAAAAAATCTGGTTTATCCTATTACAGTGAGAGACCGGGTGAATAAGGTACAGCATACGGTAGGCTCAATTAACATGTATGTGAGCCTTCCGCATAATTTCCGCGGTACACATATGTCGAGATTCATTGAAATTTTAAACGAATACCATAGAAATCTCCATATTGATACTGTAGAGCATATAATGCATAATATGAAAGAAAAGCTCAATGCAGAGGAAGCTCACATGGAGGTTCGGTTTCCATATTTTATTGAGAAAAAAGCACCTGCTTCCGGTGCATTGGGCTTAATGGAGTACAACTGTTCATACATAGGTACATTAAAGGAAAAGAAGGATTTTATTGTAGGCGTTAAGGTACCTGTAACAACACTCTGTCCATGCTCTAAAGAAATTTCTGACCGCGGAGCACATAATCAGCGTTCAATTGTGAGCATTCAAATACGGTCAAAAAAGCTTGTCTGGATTGAAGAATTAATTGAATATGCAGAAGAGTCAGCATCAAGCCCTGTTTATTCCCTATTAAAAAGGGTTGATGAAAAAGTAGTGACAGAGCAGGCTTATGATAATCCCATGTTTGTTGAAGATGTTGTAAGAGAAGTTGCACAAAAGCTTGAAAATGATCATAGAGTTTTCTGGTACAAGGTTGAATCTGAAAATTTTGAATCCATACACAACCATAATGCTTATGCTTCAATAGAGCGGACAAAGTAGCAGCACCGGAGAAAAATCCGACAGATGAAATTTAATATTGAAAAGCAGTGGAGAGAGATATAATTTGCGAATCTGGAACAGGATAGATCAATATTTTAAACATAATATACTTAGATTTTTTGAAAAGATCGCCGCAAGGAAGCTGCTGAGCCCGGATCAGATCAACTGGGATCATGTAAATAGTATACTTATTGTCCGGCCTCATGATCAGTTAGGGGATTTCCTGCTTTCGTCTGCAGCATGGCGTGCCGTAGGAAAAGCTTTTCCTCATCTTAGAACAGGCCTTGTTGCGAGAAGCTATGCGGCAGATGCAGCACTGAACCACCCTTACATTGATGAGCTTATAATATTTTACGAAAGTGGATTCCAGTGGAACTTCCGGCGTATGGCGTTTTTCTGGAAAAACCTGTACAAGAGATGGGACATGGCTATTGTACTGGCATCAGAGAGCCACTCTCTTACGAGTGATCTTATTACAGTATTGTCCGGAGCAAAATATGTTATCGGTTCGGAGCGTTTCCCGTTCGGAGGCTGTAAGAAAAACTTTTTATACAATATCATTGTGCCTGACGGGGGTACTGACAAACATCAAACCAGACGAAATACTGAGATTGTAGAATACATAGGCGTGCCTGTAAATGATATTTCCGAAAGGATTTACATCTCTGATGACGAGAAACGTAAAGTGAAAGAGAAATTCAACGAAGCTTATAAGCAGAACCTGTGCGCAGGCCTGCACATAGGAGCAAACAAGAGGGAGAACAGGTGGCCTGTTTCAAAATTTGCAGAAACAGCAGAATTTCTTTATAGAAAGTACAACATTAAACCGGTTGTTTTCTGGGGGCCGAAAGAGAGCGAGCTGTCCGAAGAATTTGCTGATTTGGTCACAGTGCCGGTTCACATGATTCCGCCCTCAACTCTCAGGCGTCAGGCAGTACATTTTTCTCTGTGTGATGCTGTAGTATGCAATGATACCGGAATTATGCATCTGTGTGCTTCTGCAGGCACACCTCTTGTTGCTGTTTTCGGCCCTACTGATCCGGCATTATGGAAGCCTCAGGGAGATAAATTCCGGGCTGTAAGGTCCGCTGACCGCAGGACAAACAACGTATCAGTGGAAGATGTAGAGGAAGAATTGTCGCAAATTCTTGATAAAAAGATATGAGCCTGTTAATTTTTTGGATATAAACAGATGATTTCAGCACTTGTAATTACAAAAAATGAAGAAAAGAATATTTCCCGGTGTATAGAAAGCATAAGCTGGGCAGATGAAGTTATCATAGTTGATGCTGAAAGTTCAGACAGAACATGTGAAATTGCCGAAGCTCTTGAAGCAGAGGTAATTATCCGCAAGTGGCAGGGTTATGTTGCACAGCGGATGTTTGCATTATCAAAAGCAAGAGGAGACTGGGTTCTGTTTGTTGATGCAGATGAAGTTGTCACTGATGAGCTGAGAGAAGATATTCTTGCCAGAGCAGGAAAAGAAAAGTATAACGGTTATTATATGA
>JAGGVB010000219.1 GCA_021158245.1 bacterium
GGAAATGTTGCAGGGGTAATGTCTGTCCATGTAGTTCCGTCGTCTTCGGAAATGTATACTCCGGGGTCTTGAGTATAAGTATAGTTACTGTTTGTCTTCGGCTGGTATCCGTCCTGAGACAGAACTGCAATTACCTTGCCCAATGATGTTACAGCAACATCTGTCCAGTAATGCTCGTTAGCGCCTCCTATGGCTGTATTCCATGTATTGAATCCGTTACTTGATCTGTAAATATATCCACCGTTTGTAGCGACATAAACTGTTCCTGTTACAGGGTTTACTGCTATTTTTGAAATAAAATCAAAGTAGCTGTCCCATGAATTATTTTTGCCTGCGGATTCTACTAAAGACCATGAATTCCCGTTATCAGTGGATTTATAGAGGCCTGATCCGTAAAAATATGCCTGAAAGCTTCTGTCAGATGCGGAATTGCCTCTAAATTCTCCTGCTCCGTAGTACCAGACGTTTGTGTGACCTGGCCTCGGGTCCTGTGCAAGTGCTGTTACGCTTAACTGCTGATTAGGATTACTTTTTAAAGACCACGTACTTCCGCCATCAGTGGATTTCCATATACCTCCTGAAACGCCGCCTGCAATAATGGTCTGGTCATTGCTTACGTCTACAGCAAGGGCACGGGTTCTGCCGCCAATATCAAGAGGCCCTGCGTTCTGCCATGTGTAAGATTGAAGAACACTCCCTTTAAGAAGCATCTGCCCGGATTTTGGAAGAGTTTTTGCAAATTCAAGTTCCTTTTCTCTTATATTTTTGGGTATCCTGTTAGTTGCAGGATCTCTAAGTAATTCCCAGAAATATTCCATACGTGCTTTTCTGCTCTGCACAGAAGCTCGCGGCGAACTTGTTGATATTATTTTATGTATGTGTTTTGGCGCAGGCCGGGTTAGAATCTGCTTAACTGAGAGAGCAGCCAACAACAGAACTATAGGAACAAATAGTAAATATTTTTTCATGTTTTCCTCCTGATAAAATCTACTCAACTGTATTAATTGAAATAATTTCGTATTGCAATCCGTTTTTTACGTTCATTCCGGGCGGGATACGCCTGATTTTTGCATATATTGTTTTATTCTTCTTAAAATAACTTTTTTTATCTGTAAAAGATGAGTTAGGAACAATAATTGTGAAATTGGTTCCTGCGGATATATGTTGTGTGGCAGGGCCGGTTTTATGAACTATTTTCATTCTGCAGAAAAGAACGGTATTGCCTTTGTTCTGTCTAACCTCAGTAATTGTAAAATGTGCCAATGAGACACCAGGTGCCAGATTTTTTGCAGGCTGATGTATTGCGCGGGCAGCAGGAGCAGGGGGCGGGATTTTTTTCTTTGTACATATAGAACATCTCATTAATAATATTGAAATAGTAACGGCAAAAATGATCGGGAGAATGCGTTTTGTTGCGACCATAACAATTTCTCCTTATATAAATTAAAGGGATTGGAAGGCATTGCTTTAAATTTACGGCAGGAGCTGAAAGTTTTTCAAGTCCGTAAAAAAATATTATTAAATTCGACCCTCAATTGTCTGTATTTATTATTTTTTGAATGTAAGAGTATTTTATTTTATAATCAAGTTTTTTCTTGCGTTGTATAATGAAATTTCTTATCTTACTGTCCGCAATAGGTTGAGTTAATGTAAAGGAGTTATCAGGTGAAAAAGGGTATTCATCCGGAATATAAAGAGGCAACTATAACATGTGCATGCGGCAATGTAATTCACACAAGAACAACAGTAGGTGATATCAGAATTGAAATCTGCTCTGCATGCCATCCGTTTTACACAGGTAAACAGAAACTTGTAGATACAGCCGGAAGAGTTGAAAAATACATGCGTAAATACAGATCAAAAGATACTGGTTCCGACAAGAAGAAAGAAGAAAAGGCCTCATAGAAGAAAATAATATTTTTTAAGCGGAATGCGGGTATGTTGTAGTCGTATTCCGTTTTTTATTTTGTATCTTATTAATAATAAGGAAGCTATGTCAGAGAATAAAAAGGTTAATGTCGGAGGCCAGGCAGTTATTGAAGGTGTTATGATGCGCTCTCCGGAAGCTGTTTCAATTGCAGTAAGAAGGCCTGACGGTAAAATAGCCCTGAAGCGGCATGAGTATAAGGGGTTTACAAAACGTCATAAATTTTTTAATCTTCCGTTTATCCGCGGCGGAGTCATTCTTATTGAATCAATGGTATGGGGAATTAAGGCACTTAATTTTTCCAGCGATGTTGCAATGAGAGAGGAGGGTAAACCTGAAGAAAAAGGCATGTCTTCCTTAATGCTTGCATTGACTGTGATTTTTGCCCTGACTGCAGGAATGGGGCTTTTCTTTTTTGTCCCTCTTTTAATTGCAGAAGCAACCGGTGTAGAGAACGGAATTGTATTTAATGTTATTGATGGAGTTATCAGGTTGTTGATTTTTTTGGGATATCTCAGCCTGATCAGTTTGTGGAAAGAGATACGCCGTATTTTTGAATATCACGGAGCTGAGCACAAGTCTATTTTTGCTTTTGAATCCGGCTCTCCTCTTACAATTGCAGGAGCAAAACCTTTTAAAACTTTTCATCCGAGATGCGGAACGAGTTTTCTTCTCATTGTTGTCATAGTTTCCGTAATTGTGTTTGCATTTACAGGCAGGCCCCATACAATGGCTGACAGGCTTATAAGATTTTTGCTTATACCTTTAATCGGCGGGATTTCATATGAAATTATTAAACTTTCCGATTCAAAATACGGAAAGAAGATTGCAGGATTTTTAACATCTCCGGGTTTGTGGCTGCAGAGAATTACAACAAAAGAACCGGATGATTCCCAGCTTGAAATAGGTATTGTAGCTTTGAAAAGTTCTCTGAATCTGAAGCAGGATGATAATCTTGACATTGTTTATGAATGATCTGAAAACAGGGCATATCGTACATGGAAAATAATTCTATAATTGATAAAATTTCCCGGGTTAAAGATAGAGAGAAGGAATTAGAAGAGCTTCTTCAGGATGCTTCTGTTCTGAAAAACAATGAGAAACTTGCGGATGTTACAAGGGAATATAAAAAGTGCAGAACTATAACCGGCAAGGGATCTGATTACAGAAATATCCTGGAGACGATTGAAGAAGACCGGAAAATACTGGAAAATTCATCGGATCAGGAATTAAAAGAGATGGCCAAGGAAGAGCTTGATGCAAGCGAAAAGAGCAGGGAAAAACTTGAGCAGGAAATCAAAGTCCTCTTACTTCCTACAGATAAAAAAGATACCAAAAATGCAATAATGGAAATACGCGCTGGTTCCGGGGGAGAAGAAGCAGCTCTTTTTGCAGGCGACCTTTATAGAATGTATTCAAAATTTATTGAGCTTAAAGGGTGGTCTAAGGAGATTCTAAGTTCAAATCCTACTGAGCTTGGCGGATTTAAAGAAGTGATATTTTCAGTGCACGGTGAAGGCGCATACGGCGAGCTGAAGTATGAGAGCGGTGTTCACAGAGTGCAGAGGGTTCCCACAACAGAAACCAGCGGGAGGATCCATACTTCGGCAGCTTCTGTTGTAGTGCTGCCTGAGGCCGAAGATGTTGATATTGAGCTGAAGCAGAATGAGCTGAGAGTTGATGTGTACAGATCTTCAGGGCCCGGAGGGCAGAGTGTTAATACAACAGATTCTGCAGTTCGTATCACTCATGTACCTACAGGTCTTGTTGTTACGTGCCAGGATGAAAAGTCTCAGCATAAAAATAAAGCCAAGGCCTTAAAGGTGCTGCGAGCTCGCCTTTATGATATGAAGCACAAAGAGGAAGAAGCAAAGCTTGCTGCAAGCAGAAGATCAATGATAGGGTCAGGAGACAGAAGTGCCAAGATACGAACATTTAACTTCCCTCAGGGCAGAGTAACTGATCACAGAATAAATCTTACTCTTTACCGGCTGCAGGAGATTTTAAGCGGAGATCTCAATGAATTAATTGATCATCTGAAGATTGCAGAGCAGGACGAGATGTTAAAAGAAGTTTGAATTTTTTTAATGCAGTTTGTTGTTTAAAAGATTAGCTGTTCAATAAATCCTTTAAAATTATTAGTGTGAATCTTTCCATAGTCAAGTCCAAAATTTTGTGTAAAATTTTTCCTATATATTGTGGTTTTAGTTACCCTGCTTTTTAAAACTTATTTTTTTGTCTACTCTGCGGAAGAATACCAAAATCCCTCCTCTTGGTTTCCTCCCGATTCTGATTATCATATTTTTTTTAAAAGAGAATCGGGACGGGAATGACTCCCACCGGAGACCAGTTTTGGCGGAGATTTCCAGATGCCGGAAAAGATATTACTGTGGTATTCCTTTATGCTCTATACCTTATGTCTTTTGCTTTATCCTTTATCCTTATCTTTCCTTTGCGTTCGTTGCGAGAGATAATAAGATTTCTAAAATCGCTGCCGCTCCTTCGAAATGACGGATTGGTGAATAGGTTTTGGGCGTTGGGAGTTTTCTTTAAGATGTCAGCATAGTCCATGGCAAAGCAATGATTTTATCGCTCATCTGCTTGATTTCACTGCCGTTATAAATCAGCAGTCCTGCTGCTGTCTCAGGGTATTCGTCAATAAAAAGCTGAATACCGGAAATATCTGCGTATCTTGCCTGATCTGAAAATTTAACTTCAACAGCAATAAGCTTTCTTCCCCACTCAATAACAAAGTCAACTTCTTTGCCTGTAGATGTTCTCCAGAAATAAATTCTGGCTCTTGGCGCCATAAGCTGTGTTAAAACATGTAGATGCAGGTATATCATAGATTCAAAAATACTTCCCGTATAATCAGAAGAAAGTAATGAGTCTTTATCATAAAAGCCTGATAGAAATGTGGCAAGCCCCGGATCTGTCCAGATTAATTTGGGCGATTTCATCAGACGTTTGGTTCTGTTTACTGCATAAGCAGGTACTCGTGTCATTAAATGTGTGATTTCAAGCAAGTTCATGTACCTGTGTACTGTGGGCTGACTAATGCCTGTATCACGCGACACTTCTGTCTGGTTGATTATTTTGCCGCACCTGAGGGCGCATGCGGTCATAAGTCTGCGGAAATCCGAAAGAGACTCTATCTGTGAAAGTTGTCTGAGGTCCCTTTCCAGATAGGTCATTACATATCCTTCCCACCATAAAAGGATTGATTTGGGCTCAGTGTACCGCATAAGACCAGGCATAAAACCTTTCCACATAAGAGAGGCAGCGTCCGGAAGGGGATTTTTTAATTTGTAGTTTTCAGGCAGTTCCGAATTAAACAGGGATTCCAGTAGATTGACCATTGGAGATGAGTTGATCTCTCCGTATGTCATTGGGTGAAGGGTGTAATATACAGCTCTTCCTGCAAGACTTTCACTGACTTGTTTCATCAGGTTCATATTTGCAGATCCGCTTAGAACAAAGGAGTGTCTGTTGCTGTCATTATCAACTGTTTGCTTAATAGCTTCCACTAACCTTGGTGATTTCTGTACTTCGTCAATGACTACCCGACTGGTTCCTGCCCATAAATCCTGAGGGCTTTTTTCTGCCTGATGAAGAATATCATAATCATCGAGTGTAAGATAACGCCATTCTGAAAATGGTTTTTCCTGCAGAAGCAGTGTGCTTTTACCTACCTGCCTTGCTCCTGAGAGAATAATCACAGGGTGGTTTTCTGCAGCGTATCGCAGTTGCCCGGCAAGCCACCTTTTTCGGTAGATTAATTCGCGTCTTGAATGATTTTCATTCATAGTACGAATAAAATACAATTATTTATTAAAAGCAAGTTTTTTCTGAGAAAATTGAAATCAGATGGATTTTATTAATGCTCTTTCTTTTGCATTTCCGGGCGGAGGTTTCCAGATGCCGGCAAATATCTCTGTCATATTCCTTTATACCCCCTACCTTTTTTGTTTTAAAGTGACAACCTATTTCAGGACAAGATACATTTATTTATCCGTCAATAAATTGAAATGGTAGAATAATTTTTATGTTAATATTTGTTTTTATGAAAATATTTTTTATCTTGCATAATTATACTGGTTTACGTAGAATATATAGTTATTTCAACCGTCTAATTTATGCGTTTAAGGAGGAAGTTATGGCCGCTATAGCCGGGGAACAATCTTTTTTCCATCCGTCGGGGAAACCATTCAGATTCACTATTCTTGGATTTGTCAGTCTGCTTACATACGGAAGCTATTTCGCATATGACTCTATAGGCGCAATTGCGCCCACGTTGCTTAAAACCCTGAATGTTGACCGCAGTGCTATAGGAACCATGTATACGGTTTACAGCATAGCAGCAATTCTTTCTGTGTTTTTAGGCGGTATACTTATAGACCGAATAGGCACGAGAAAGGCCTCTTTTCTTTTTGCGGCATTAGTGGCAGTAGGTGCCGGTATTGTGGCGATTTCTCCGAATATCACAGTTCTCTATATCGGGCGTTTTGTTTTCGGAGGAGCATCAGAAGCCCTGGTAGTCTGTCAGAGTGCCATATTTGCCCGCTGGTTTAAAGGCAAGGAACTGGCCCTGGCTTTTGGAGTCGGTTTGACTATCAGCCGGCTGGGCACCCTCTTCTCTTTTAACACAGAAGCACTTATTGCACAATACTTCCATACATACAAAGCCGCACTCTGGGCTGCGGTTATATTCTGTGTCCTATCTCTTCTTGCTGCAGTTATCTACTACATACTTGACAGCCAGGGAGAAAAGGTCCTTAAATTGAAGGACGAAGAATCCGATGAGAAGGTGAATTTCGGAGACATTAAGAAATTTACATCCTCTTTCTGGTTTATTGCACTTTTATGTGTTACTTTTTATTCAGCTATTTTCCCGTTTACATCCCTTTCCACTGATTTTTTCCATACAAAATGGGGACTGCCCCTTACTGCTTCCGGGCAGGGAGGATTCTTATATCAGGTATTTTATAATATCACTCATATGTTTACCACAGCCGGGGGTACTACAACAATAATTATCGCTGCCTCCATGTTCCTGGCACCATTTGCAGGATCTCTTGTGGATAAGATAGGCAAGCACGGCACTCTCATGGTATTCGGGTCTCTGCTCATGATTCCTGCATTTCTGATTATGGCGTTTACTATGATTCCTCCCAAATACCCCATGATGATGCTCGGCGCTGCTTTTGTTCTTGTACCTGCTGCCATGTGGCCGGCTGTACCTCTGATTGTCAAGGAAGGCCTGGTGGGATCGGCATTCGGCCTTATCACTATGATTCAGAATATAGGGCTGGCACTTTTTCCCTTCTTAAACGGAAAATTACGGGATATTACACATACATATACAGCTAGTATGATAATGTTTGCGTCTCTCGGATTATTCGGCCTTGTATTTGCCATTCTTCTCAGGCGTTCGGATAAGAGAGCAGGCGGAATTCTGGAATCCTGACAAACAGGATTTTTATGATGTTATAGAAAGATGAAAATGGAAAATTATGATATAAAAAAAAGAATTATCAAAGGGCCGGGGATAGGTGCTATCCTTAAAAATGCTGATATTGAATCTGCTTCTTTGATTCTTTTATCAACCTTTCTGCTTTTTATCTGGGTGTATTACGGCAAACAGGATGCGTTTTATAATTTTTTCCCGGGGATGAAATCTGCTGCTGGTTCGGATTTTTATGCTACAATTTATGAATATGTATCTGCATTTATCCTTATGTTTGCAGTTCCGCTTATTCTGGTATGGGTTACTTCACGAAAGGGAGTAAAGGATTTCGGATTGCAGGCAGGAGATGCGCGTTTCGGAATAAAATTTGTGCTGATAGCTATTCCGGTTGTCATTTTTATAGCATATACAGGTTCTCTAAGTCCGGCAATGCAGCATGAGTATCCTCTTGCAAAAAGTGTGATCGGCCATACAAACAAGTTTATGGTAATTGAAATTTTCTACCTTATGTACTATGTGGGCTGGGAATTTCTTTTCAGAGGCGCTATGCTTTTTTCAGTTGAAAGAGTTTACGGCGCTGCTGCTGCAATTCTTATTCAAACAGTACCATCAGCACTGGTACACATTGGCAAACCTGCACCAGAGAGTTTCGGCGCAATTATCGGGGGGCTTATTTTCGGATATCTTGCAATAAGAACAAGATCATTCATCTATCCTCTGATTCTGCACGCCTGCCTCGGTATAGGAACAGATATCTTTACGATGCTGCAGAGATGATATGAAAGTTTTGGTAACAGGAGCAAATGGTTTTGTGGGAGCCGCATTATGCCGACTCCTTTTACAGAAAAAATATAAAGTAAGAGGCCTTGTAAGGGAAACAAGCGATTTAAACCTTCTCAATGGCATTTCCATTGAGAAAGTTTACGGGTCTCTTAAGGACAGGGAATCCCTTAAAAAAGCAGTTGACTCAGTTGATATTGTATTTCATGTTGCAGCTAAGGTGAGTGATTGGGGTACTTTTGAGGATTTTCGTAAAGTTAATGTTGAGGGTACACGCAATCTTATAGAAGCTTCAATATCATCTCGTGTAAAAAGATTTGTTCTGATAAGCAGTGTTGCTGTGCACAGCTTTATCGGTGCAGAAAACATGAATGAAGATTCCCCACAGCTTCCTACAAGGTATCCTTACTGTCAGACAAAAAGAGAAGCAGAAGCTCTTGTTATGCAGTATCATAAAAAAGGTTTAATTGATGTTACTATTGTAAGGCCGGGAGATGTGTACGGGCCCGGAGACAGAACAAGCCTGCTTAAAATGAGCAAAATGCTAAAGAGCGGGACAATGGGTTTGATTGGCAGGGGCAGAAAACTCGGCGCGTTTGTATATGTGGAAAATCTCGCGTATGGAATTTATCTTGCAGGCGGGAAAGCTAGTGCAAAAGGCCGGGTTTATGTAATTACTGACGGTGTCCGGATGACCTGGAGAGAGTATTTTGATAAGCTTACTTCTGCTATTGGAGTTCCGGGGCCCAGATTTTCCCTTAATCCTGTTCTGGCGTGGTTTTTTGCATTTGTTTTTGAGGCTGGTTACAATATTTTAAAAGTAAAGGCCAGGCCGCCTCTTACACTCTACCTTGTTGATCACTTGACCCATGATTTTCATTTTACAATTAACAGAGCGGAGAAGGAGATAGGTTACAAGCCTATTTTTAGCACTGACGAGGCGATAAGAAGAACTGCAGAATGGTTTGTAGCCGAGACAGAAGGAAAATAAAAAAAGAAAGTAAGTGAATATTATTTTAATAATAGTGTGTAATGAACTGATAAAGCAGAATATATGACATCAAAGCAAGATGAATTATTACAAAAGATAGGAGAGTTCTCGGAGCGCCGTGGAGTTGCAGTTTATGCTGTAGGCGGTTATATCCGTGATAAGCTTCTGTCAAGAGAGACAAAAGAGATAGATTTTATGGTACTGGGCGACGGCCCTGCATTTGCGGCTTCTGCTGTAAAGGAGCTTGGAGGAAGAGGGCTTGTAACATTTGACAGGTTTGGTACGGCATTTTTTGAAACAGGCGATTACAAAATGGAATTTGTAACTGCAAGACGGGAAATGTATGATAAGAATTCCAGAAATCCTGAAGTTGAGAAGAGTGATTTCGAAACAGATATTAAAAGGCGGGATTTTACTATAAATGCAATGGCAGCACAAGTCACTTCCCGGGGCCTTGGAGATATTGTAGATATTCTCGGGGGACGTAAAGATCTCGAGAAAAAGATAATTCGTACTCCTCTTGA
>JAGGVB010000220.1 GCA_021158245.1 bacterium
ACACGAAGTTTGAAGGTCAGGTATATGTACTTAAGAAAGAAGAAGGCGGACGTCATACACCGTTTTTCCCTGGATACCGTCCACAGTTTTTCTTCCGTACAACAGATGTAACCGGATCAATTGAACTTCCCGAGGGAGTAGAGATGGTAATGCCCGGAGACAACATCAACATGAAAGTAGAGCTGATTGAGCCCATAGCAATGGAAGAGGGGCTTCGGTTTGCAATCCGTGAAGGCGGACGTACTGTTGGTGCAGGTGTTGTCGGGAAAATTATAGAATAAGATTTAAGTTAAAGTGATAGAGGAGTAAATAAATCGTGGCTGGTCAAACAATTCGCATCAAATTAAAAGCGTATGATCATAATCTCATAGATAAGTCAACTGAGAGAATTGTGAAAACCGCAAAAACCACAGGAGCGGCAATCTCCGGACCGATTCCTCTGCCAACGCAGAAGACTATTTATACGGTTTTGAGATCACCGCACGTGGATAAGAAATCAAGAGAACAGTTTGAGACGAGAATTCATAAGCGGCTTATAGATATTCTGAATGCATCACCTAAAACTGTTGATGCGTTAATGAAGCTTGAATTGCCGGCCGGAGTCGATGTCGAAATAAAAGTATGAGATTGTACAGGGATAACGTGAAATGAGTGGTATTTTAGGGAAAAAAATTGGCATGACGCGTTTTTTTGATGAGTCTGGCCGTTCAGTGTCAGCAACTCTCATTGAAGCGGGGCCATGCCCTGTAGTACAGGTAAAGACGAAAGAACAAGATGGTTACAGTGCTGTTCAGCTGGGTTTTATCGAGCAGAAGGTTAAGCGGATAAATAAACCCAAATTGGGCCATTTTAAAAAGACTGATATTCCACCTCATAGAGTTCTTCGTGAATTTCGTGATTTTGAGCTTGATGTCAAAGAAGGCGATAAGGTCAATGTAGATATCTTTAATGTAGGGCAGAAAGTGAAGATTACGGGAGTATCAAAGGGAGGCGGATTTGCCGGTGTTATGAAACGTCATGGTTTCAGCGGCGGCCCAAAATCGCACGGACAGTCGGACAGATTGCGAGCACCCGGTTCTATTGGACAGTCTGCGACCCCGAAACGGGTTATTAAGGGCATGAAAATGGCCGGACGTCGAGGGGGTAAACAGATTACTCTCAGGAACCTTGAAATCCTCAAAGTCATCCCCGACAGAAATCTCATCCTTGTCAAGGGTGGAGTCCCGGGTGCAAGAAACAGTATTTTGGAGATTCGGAATTAGGGAAACAGCGAATAGGTGGTAGTGTGAAACTCGACGTATATAAAATAGACGGTACCAAATCTGGTGAGCAGATAGAGCTCAACAGTAAAGTGTTCGGTATTGAACCAAATGATCATGCTATTTGGCAGGCAGTAACAACCGAAGCATCTAATAAGAGGCTTGGGCTTTCAGCCACCAAAAACAGAGCATTGGTGAATGGCGGCGGTAAAAAACCCTGGAAACAAAAAGGGAGAGGTACAGCGAGAGCAGGAACAATCCGTTCACCTTTGTGGGTCGGAGGAGGAAGAATTTTCGGGCCTGTTCCGCACACATATAAAAAAGCTTTGCCTAAAAAAGCAAAAAGGCTTGCAAAGTGCTCAGCTCTGTCGCATAAGACAAAAGAAAACAATATAATAGCAATTGAGGATTTTTCTTTTGATGCGCCAAAAACGAAAGATATGTTCCTGATCCTGGACAAGCTGAACATGGAAGATAAGAAAGTGTTGTTATTGATTAATGAGACTGATAATAATGTGTATTTGTCCGGTCGGAATATAGCAAAATTTTATGTGAAAAGGGCAGCAGAGTTTTCTACATATGATGTTGTAAAAGCTGAAACTGTCCTGGTTCAAAAGAGTGCTATTCAAAAGTTAAATGAGGGCCTAAGCAAGTGAAGTTGAACAGGAAAGTAATTATTCATCCCCTTGTAACTGAGAAAATATCAGAGTTGCAGGAAACAGAGAACAAAGTAGCATTTGTTGTTGACCGTAAGGCAAACAAAATCGAAATTAAGACAGCTGTTGAAAAAGGCTACAATGTTAAGGTTAAGAAAGTTGCAACAATGAATTTTATGGGGAAGCTGAAAAAGCAGGGAAGATTTGAGGGAAGACGGTCGAATTGGAAAAAGGCTGTTGTTACTTTACACGAAGGATTTACCATAGACTTTTTTGAGGGTACTTAAGATATGCCAGTAAAGAGTTTTAGACCCAGAACACCGTCGCAACGGTATAAAACCGTATCGACGTTTGAGGAAATTACAAAAGAAAAGCCGGAAAAATCTCTTGTAAGATCGAAAAAACAAAAATCCGGACGTAACAATTTAGGGCGTGTTACAATGCGCCGCCGCGGCGGCGGGCATAAACGTCTTTATCGAGTAATAGATTTTAAGAGGAATAAGGACAATATACCTGCAAAAGTAGCTGCAATAGAATATGATCCTAACAGAACAGGAAGAATTGCACTGCTTTTTTATGCGGATGGTGAGAAGAGATATATCATTGCTCCAAGAGGGTTAAATGTCGGTGATACTGTGCTATCAGGGGATAATGCAACTGTAAGTGTAGGAAATATGCTTCCGCTTGATAAAATTCCCTTTGGTACTGATATTCACAATATCGAACTCTATCCAAACGGCGGAGGAAAGCTTGTACGCGGAGCAGGAACATCTGCTAAGTTGATGGCAAGAGAAGGTAAATATGCCCTCATAAAACTGCCATCAGGAGAGGTGAGGATGATTCTTTCCAGGTGCAGGGCTACTGTCGGGCAGGTTGGTAATGAAGATCACGTCAATATTTCTATAGGTAAGGCAGGGCGTTCAAGATGGCTTGGAAAACGTCCGAAGGTAAGAGGGGTCGTAATGAATCCCATTGACCATCCCATGGGTGGAGGTGAAGGAAAATCATCGGGTGGACGTCATCCGACTACACCGTGGGGTAAGATGACAAAAGGTCTCAAAACCCGTAAAAAGGGTAAGAAATCTGATAAGTACATCGTTAAAAAACGTAGAGGATAAAGGAAGCAGGAATGGCTCGTTCCATCAAAAAAGGTCCGTATGTCGATCAAAAGTTAGTTATGAAGATTGATAAGCTTAATCAGTCAAATACCAAGAAGGTAGTGAAAACATGGGCAAGAAGAAGTATGATTCCCCCTGAATTTGTAGGGCATACAATTGCCATACATAATGGCAAGAAATTTATACCGGTTTTTATTACTGAAAATATGGTGGGTCATAAATTGGGTGAGTTCTCTCCCACAAGGACTTTCAGAACCCACAGCAATAAAAAGGCTGATAAGAGATAGTAGAACAATACTATGAGTATCAAAGAGAGTGAGATTCTGTAATGGAAGCAAAAGCTGTTGCAAGGTATATTAGAATGTCTCCGAGAAAGGTCAGGTTAGTAGCAGATCTTGTCAGGGATAAGTCTGTGGGAGAAGCACTTAACCTTCTGCATTTTACTCAGAAGAGAAGCGCTCTGCCTGTTGAAAAACTTCTTCGTTCTGCCGTATCTAATATGATGAACAAAGAAGAGGCTTCTAAATTAGAGCCTGAAGATTTGTATATTAAAGAAATATTTGTAGACGAGGGCCCTATGATGAAAAGATTCAGACCTAGGGCTATGGGTAGGGCTACCATGATTAGAAAACGTTTTGCGCATATTACAATTGTGGTTTCAGACGCACCTGCAAAAGAATAATGGAGGATAAGTTTTTTGGGACAGAAGGTACATCCAATCGGGTTGAGACTCGGCATTAATAAATCATGGAAATCTCTGTGGTTTGATGAAAAAAACTTTGCAAAAAAACTTCATGAAGATCTTATGCTTCGGAAGTATATAAGAAAGCGTATGCCTAATGCCGGGATATCAAATATTGAGATTAAGAGGACGCCAAAAAGAATTACACTAACAATCCATACATCCCGCCCGGGTATTGTTATCGGGAAAAAGGGTTCGGAAGTTGATAAACTGAAAGAAGAGCTTCAGAAGATTACTTCCCAGAATGTTCAGGTTAATATTCATGAGATAAAACGCCCTGAACTGGATGCATATCTTGTTGCTGAAAATGTTGTGCGTCAGCTTGAATCCAAAATATCTTTCCGCAGAGCAATGAAACGTGCAATTACATCAACAATGCGAATGGGTGCTGAAGGTGTGAGAATACGCTGCTCAGGCAGGCTTGGTGGTGCTGAGATGGCAAGGGTGGAGCAGTACAGAGAAGGAAGAATTCCTCTGCACACCCTACGGGCAGATATTGATTATGCACAGATCGAAGCACATACTACGTACGGAATAATCGGCGTTAAGGTTTGGATATGCAAAGGTGAAATAGTTTGAAATCATTAGCTTGTGTGATTAGTTGTACTTGATGATTCAATGAGATTGATGAGGAGTATATAGTTATGTTAATGCCGTCAAAGGTGAAATGGAGAAAACCACAACGCGGCCGAATGAGAGGAAAAGCTTACAGAGGTTCCAAGATTTCTTTCGGTACTTATGGTTTAAAGGCACAACAGCCGGGCTGGCTTACAAGCAGGCAGATTGAGGCTGCACGTGTTGCAATGACCAGGCATATAAAGCGTGGCGGTAAATTGTGGATAAGAGTGTTCCCGGATAAACCTGTTACCACTAAACCAGCAGAAACGCGTATGGGAAAAGGAAAAGGTGCACCGGAATTTTGGGTTGCTGTAATAAAGCCAGGTAGAATTCTATTTGAACTTGAGGGTGTACCGTTCAATACAGCAAAGGAGGCTTTACGACTTGCCTCGTATAAGTTGCCGTTAAAAACAAAGTTTGTTTCTACAATAAAAGAGGGGGACGAGTCGTGATAAAGATGGACGAGATCCGGCAGATGCCTCTTGAGGAAATTAAGATTCGTTTGGAGGACACTGAAGAGGAGCTTTCAAATCTTCAATTTCAGCTTGCGCTTCATCAGTTGGATAATCCTCTTAAGGTTCGTAATTTGAGAAGGGATGTTGCTCGGCTGAGGACAGTTATCAGAGAGTATGAACTGGGACTTCGAATTGACAAGAAGCCTCAGGGCTGAGGAGAAGGGTATGACCGGAAGATCACAGAGAAAGACATTTGTAGGTAAAGTTGTAAGTAATAAGATGGATAAAAGTGTTACGGTAGAGGTAGTAAGGCGATTCCGCCATCCTCTATACGGTAAATTAGTTACAAAAACAGCTAAGTTTATGGCTCATGATGAAGAGAATCAGTGTACAATCGGAGACACTGTACAAATAGCTGAAACGCGTCCGCTTAGTAAAAAGAAGCGGTGGCGTCTGGTGAAAATTATTAAAAAGGCACAATAAGGTTTACGGAGATAATATAGTATGATTCAACAATATACACGATTAAATGTTGCCGATAATACCGGAGCCAAGAAAGTTCAGTGTATTAAAGTGCTGGGGGGATCAAAACGGCGTTACGGATCTGTAGGCGATATAATAGTAGTATCGGTTAAAAGTGCTATCCCCGGCGGTACTGTGAAAAAAGGTGAAATCAGCAAGGCAGTCATCGTCAGGACCAAAAAAGAAATTAACAGGAATGACGGAACTTATTTACGGTTTGATGATAATGCAGTGGTTTTGATCAATGATCAGGGTGAGCCGAAGGGAACGAGAATATTTGGGCCGGTGGCAAGAGAATTACGTGAGAAACAGTTTATGAAGATTGTTTCATTGTCACCTGAAGTACTTTAATTGGTGAGTGGAGTCAGCAGAATGAAAATTGTTAAAGGTGATACAGTGCTGGTAACAGCCGGTAACCACAAAGGGCAGCAAGGCAAGGTGCTAAAGGTTTTTCCAAAAGATAACAAGGTTATTGTAGAAGGAATAAATTTTATAAAAAGGCATACAAGGCCTACGCCGAAAAATCAGCAGGGCGGTATCCTTGAGAAAGAAGCACCGATTCATAGTTCTAACTTAATGGTTGTTTGCCCAAAATGTAATACACCTACACGAATAGGCCGTAAGGTTCTTGATGATGGACGACGTGTGAGGATTTGTAATAATTGCGGAGAGATGTTAACTAATACTGCATAGAGGTACTATAAAGGAGAGTTTGAATAGATGGCTAAACAAGGTAAGTCAAAAGTTCCGCGGCTTTTTGAGAAATATAAAAATGAGATAGTGCCGCAGCTGCAGAAAAAATTTGGCTATAAAAATATTATGCAGGCACCAAGGATAAAAAAGATAGCTTTAAATATAGGTGTCGGTGAAGGCCCGCAGGATCAAAAGCTTATTGATGCAGCAGTTGATGATCTGACTACTATTACAGGGCAGAAGGCTGTAGTTACAAGGGCAAAAAAAGCTATTTCCAATTTTAAGATCAGGCAGGGTTATCCTATCGGATGCCGTGTGACTTTACGAAGAGAGAGAATGTACGAATTTTTGGACAGGCTTTTAAATGTCGCGCTTCCTCGAGTTCGTGACTTCAGGGGTGTAAGCGACAGCGGGTTTGACGGCAGAGGGAATTATACTCTCGGAATTAAAGAGCAGATTATTTTTCCTGAAATAACCCATGATAAGGTTGTCAAGATCGGCGGAATGAATATTACTATGGTAACAACTGCCAGGACAGACGAAGAGGCTTATGAATTATTAAAAGAATTTGGGATGCCTTTCAGGAAAAAGGCATAGCAAACTATAAAGTTAGGAGTCAGAGGTGGCAAAAAAAGCACTTATCGCAAAGTCAAATAAACCTCAAAAGTTTAAAGTCAGAGAGTACAACAGGTGCAGCCGATGCGGCCGATCCAGAGGATATTTAAGGAAATTTGATCTTTGCCGTATTTGTTTCCGTGAGCTGGCGTCTTCGGGTGAAATACCGGGAGTACGTAAAGCGAGTTGGTAAATTAATGTTATGATTGTTTTTTTAGGAGTAAGTGTATGTCAATGACAGATCCGATTGCTGATTATTTAACCCGCATCCGTAATGCTTTGAGGGTGCAGAAAAACAAAGTTGATATCCCTGCTTCACGTGTATTAAAAGGTATAAGCAGTATTCTTCTTGAAGAGGGTTTTATTAAAAATTTTACGGAGATTGATGACGATAAGCAGGGTATTATTCGTATTTACCTTAAATATGACAATAATAAGGTAAGTGCAATTACGGGAATTAAAAGAATAAGCACCCCTGGATACAGACAGTATGCCAATGTAAATAAGATTCCCAGAATAATGAATGGCCTGGGTATTGCTATTCTGTCCACGTCTAAGGGAATTTTGACTGACCGTCAGGCAAAAAAAGAGAACATAGGCGGTGAAGTCCTTTGTGGTATTTGGTAAAAAGTAATTTAAGTATAAAAGGAGTGAAGATTGTCTAGAGTAGGGAAACAGCCCATAAATATACCGGCCGGACTGGAAATTGAGCAGAAGGGTGATGTGCTCATTGTTAAGGGGCAAAAAGGGCAGCTTGAAGAGAAAATCCATCCTGACATGAAAATTGTCATAAAAGATGGAGTATTAACTGTTGAACGCCCGGATGACGGACGTTTTCACAGGTCTCTGCATGGGTTAACCAGATCATTGATAAATAATATGGTTGTCGGGCTTACCGAAGGCTTTGCGAAATCACTTGAAATTGTAGGTGTCGGATACAGGGCAGAGCTAAAGGGGAAGGTGCTTGTACTATTGCTTGGATATTCTCACCCAATCTATTTTATACCGCCTGACGGAATTACGATTGAAGTATCTGCTCCTACAAAATTAAGCGTCAAAGGGGTTGATAAACAACTGGTAGGGCAGGTCGCGGCAAAAATCAGATCTTTTCGTCCGCCTGAGCCTTATAAGGGCAAGGGTATTCGTTATGAAGGTGAATATGTAAGAAGAAAAGCCGGCAAGGTTAATGTCTAAATTGTTTAATAGTAGTAATTGTTTAATTAGAAGAGCAAAGGTTCTGTAAATATGAAAATAAAGGTATCCCCCAGAGAGCTGCGCCGCAGGCGGATAAAGAAACATATAAAAAAGAGAGTGACAGGTACTCCTGAACGTCCGCGCCTTGTTGTAAGCAGGAGTTTGAAAAATATATATGCTCAGATTATTGACGATGTGAATCAAAAAACACTTCTTGGTATATCGAGCAATTCAAAATCTCTTGCCGCTCAAATTAAGAAGGCTAAAAGTAAAATTGATGTGGCGGGAATAGTTGGAGAAGAAGCAGCTAAGTTAGCCGTTGATAAAGATATCAAGTCTGTTGTGTTTGATAGAAACGGCTATTTGTATCATGGTAGGGTTAAAGCTCTTGCAGATGGTGCACGTAAGGGCGGGCTTAAGTTTTAAAACAGTTAAGTCGGTTTATAACAGAAAAAATCAACGGAGTAAGTTTTGGAACGTATTAATCCGAGTGATCTCGATTTAAAGGAAAGGGTCGTTCACATAAACCGTGTTGCCAAGGTTGTGAAGGGCGGAAGGCGGTTTAGTTTTAATGCTATTGTAGTTGTAGGCGACGGTAATGGAATAGTTGGAGTGGGTCTTGGAAAAGCGAGAGAACTGACTTATGCAATCTCAAAAGGTTCTGAGAACGCAAAGAAAAATTTGTTCAGGATTCCCATGGTTAATGGAACAATACCTCATCCGGTAATAGGTAAATTTGGTGCAGGCAGGGTACTTTTAAAACCTGCATCACCAGGTACTGGTGTAATTGCAGGCGGGGCAATAAGGGCTGTTGTAGAATCTGCGGGAATTCAGGATATCCTGACTAAGTCGCTTGGTTCTGCAAATCCACATAATGTTGTTAAGGCCACGATGGAAGCTTTGCTCCAGTTGAGAGATGCAAGAATGGTAGCAAAACAACGCGGGAAAAAAGTATACGAAATTTTTGAGTAATAATTTGAGGATACATGGAGTATTATGGCTAAGCTCAGAATTACACAGATAAAGAGCGCAATAAGGCGCAACAAGAAGCAGAAAGCGACTATTACGGCGCTTGGGATACATAGGCTGCATCATACTGTTGAACATGATGATACGCCGGTTATACGTGGGATGATAAGGCGTGTAATCCACCTTGTAGAGGTTGAAGAGATTAAAAGATAGACACGGGGAAAGCCGAGTAGAGGAGAATTATGGATTTAAGTAGTTTACATTATGCTCCCGGTGCCAGAAAAAAGTCCAAACGAGTAGGAAGAGGACAAGGTTCAGGGCTGGGAAAGACTGCTGGCCGTGGAATGAATGGTCAGCGATCAAGGAGTGGCTCTAAAAAGCGTTCATGGTTTGAAGGCGGTCAGATGCCTCTTCAACGCAGGGTTCCCAAAAGAGGATTTACCAATATTTTTAAAAAGACTTATGAAGTAGTAAATATTGATGATTTAATGCGTATTAAAAAGACAAAAATAGCTCCTGAAGATTTGTTTAAAGCCAGGCTTGTACGTAAAAACAACAGCAGGGTTAAGATTTTGGGTGATGGAGAGCTGTCTAAGTCAATTGAAGTAAATGCTCATGCATTTAGTGAAAAAGCAGCAAGAAAAATAGAAGAAGCTGGTGGAAAGGCGATTAGATTATGATCAAGAGTTTCCAGAGTGTCTTTAAAATTCCGGATCTTAAAAAGAGAATACTCTTTACAATAGGGATTCTGCTTATTTATCGAGTAGGGGCTCATATTCCTATGCCGGGTATTAATGCGGTTGCATTAACAGAATGGTTTAATCAAAGCTCTAATACCTTGTTTGGCCTTTATGATATTTTTGCAGGCGGCGCATTCCGAAGGGCCGCTATTTTCGGCCTTGGAATTATGCCGTACATTTCAGCCTCAATTATTTTGCAGCTTATGGGCTCGGTTATTCCATATCTGCAGAGATTACAGAAAGAGGGAGAAGAAGGCAGGAAAAAGATTAACCAGCTTACCCGTTACGGTACTATTTTTATTGCAGCTATGCAGGCATTGGGTGCAGGAATATTTCTTGAGAATCTTCCCGCTACAAAATCCGGAATTATTGCAGTTCCGCATCCGGGTATGGGATTCCGGCTTATGGTAATAATAACTCTTACAGCAGGAACAATACTGGTAATGTGGCTGGGAGAGCAGATTACAGAGCGTGGTATCGGAAACGGTATATCTCTTATTATTTTTATTGGTATTGTGGGCAGGTTTCCAACAGCAATTCTTGATGAATTGCAGCAGCTTGTAGGAGGAAACAGGGCACTTTTAATGGAAGTATTGATTTTTGCTGTCTTTTTAGCAATAGTTGCTGCGGTTGTTCTTGTTACAGAGGGGACACGAAAAATACCGGTTCAATATGCAAAACGTGTTATAGGGCGTAAAGTATATGGAGGCCAGGCAACCTATATCCCTATAAGAGTATCAGGATTTGGAGTTATGGCAATTATTTTTGCTCAGGCTCTTATGTTTCTTCCTCAGACCATTAAGCAATTTTTTCCGAATAATGAAGTTATCGGAAATCTTCTGAGTTACTTTGATTTGGGATCTCCGGTTTATTGGGCTTTGTTTGGGCTGCTTATTCTGTTCTTTACATATTTTTATGCTGCAATTGCATTTAACCCTCAGGATGTAGCTGAAAATATGAGAAAACAGGGCGGATTTGTCCCGGGAGTAAGACCGGGTAAAAAGACTGCGGAATATATTGATCATGTGTTGTCACGTATCATGCTTCCTGCTGCAGCATTTTTTGCAGTAGTTGCAATTTTACCTTATTTTGTACGTAAGTATTTTAATGTTACGACTTCATTCTCAGGGTTTTTCGGGGGGACAAGCCTTTTGATTATGGTTGGAGTCGCACTTGATACTTTACAGCAGATTGAATCCCATCTTTTAATGCGTCATTACGACGGATTCATGAAAACAGGAAGGCTTCGAGGGCGGCGTTAAATGGGAAAACGTTTGGTAATTATGGGTGCCCCTGGTGCAGGTAAGGGAACCCAGGCTGAATTACTCGAAAAACGATTCGGTTGGGTCCATATCTCAACAGGGGATATGCTGAGGGATTCAATGAAAAACGGAGAAGGCCTTGGTAGTAAGGTTAAGGAGTATGTTGAGTCGGGAGATCTTGTTCCTGATGATTTAATGATAAATATTATGGGTGAGCGTCTTGTAAAAGACGATTGTAAAGAGGGGTTCATTCTTGATGGATTTCCAAGAACTGTTGTACAGGCGGAGAAACTTGACAATTTACTGGAAAAGCTTGATGCACAGCTTGATGCTGTAGTTTTGGTTTATGTAGAGGAAGAGGTTATAGTTAACAGGTTAACTCAAAGATTTGTCTGTGAAAAATGCGGAAAGATTATGACAGGCAAGATCGGTGAAAATCTTGAAGGTGAAAAATGCCCTGTATGCGGCGGTATATTAATCAGACGTAAAGATGATCAGCCTGAAACGATTAAGCATAGATTAAAGGTTTATAACGAAAGTACGAGGGCGTTAATTAATTACTATGAAGGCAGGAAACTTCTAATTAAGATTGACGGGATAGGAAATGTAGATGATATTCACCGTAGAATAGTTGAGGCAATTAATGTATAATATATATAACAGAATTGAGGTAATTTAGATGGCAAAAGAGCCTCCTATTAAAGTTGACGGAACTATTCTTGATACGCTTCCAAATGCTACGTTTAAGGTTGAGCTTGAGAGCGGACATAAGGTTCTTGCTCATGTTTCAGGTAAGATGAGGATGCATTTTATTAAGATTCTTCCAGGAGATAAAGTTACGGTTGAGCTTTCTCCATATGATTTGACACGAGGTAGAATTATTTATCGCTATAAATGATTGAGGTTGAAAATGAAAGTACGTTCTTCAGTAAAAAAGATATGTGACAAGTGTAAAATAATACGGCGGCACGGTACTGTACGTGTTATTTGCCAGAATCCTCGCCATAAGCAGAGACAGGGTTAAAGTTTATTATAAGATGAGGAGTTAAAGTGGCTCGTATTGCAGGTGTAGATTTACCGAGAGAAAAGCGCATTGAAGCAGCGCTGACTTATATTTACGGAATAGGCTTTACATCGTCGAGAAAAATTCTTGAAATTGCCGGAGTTAATCCTGATACGAGGGTTAAAGATATTTCCGAACAGGATGTTGCTAAAATCCGGTCAGTTATCGATGCGAATTACAAAGTTGAAGGCGCATTGCGCTCAGAAGTAAATATGAACATTAAACGGCTGATGGATATTGGCTGTTATCGTGGTCTTCGTCACAGGCGTGGTTTGCCAGTTAGGGGACAAAGGTCTAAGACAAATGCCCGTACAAGAAAGGGCAGGAAGAAGACTGTTGCAGGAAAGAGACGTAAATAGCAACAAGTAAAGGAGGAGTGAGTTGGCTGCTCAGAGAAGAGGCCGTAAGAAGAAAAAAGAAAGAGTTGATGCAACTGGACAAGCTCATATCAAGGCAACATTTAATAATACAATTGTTTCCCTGACCGATAGCTATGGGAATGTGATATCGTGGGCATCAGCGGGTAAAATTGGCTTTAAGGGTGCAAGAAAGAATACTCCTTTTGCAGCTCAGATTGCTGCTACTACTGCAGCACAGGAGGCAATGGAATTGGGCCTTGGAAAAATAAGTATTTTTGTAAAGGGCCCTGGTGCAGGGAGAGAAGCGGCAATAAGAGCCCTGCAGGCTGCTGGCCTTGAAGTTATAGCCATTAAAGATGTTACGGCAATCCCGCATAACGGGTGTAGGCCGCCAAAAAGAAGACGTGTTTAATGATTGATTTAAAATCGGGGAAAAGGAAACATGGCAAGATATAGAGAAGCAGTTTGTAAATTATGCCGACGGGAAGGTGAGAAGCTTTTTCTAAAAGGAGAAAGGTGCTATTCCAGCAAATGTGCTATGGAAAAAAAGGCCTATCCTCCTGGACAAGCAGGTAAAGGGCGACGTACAAGAAAAATATCAGATTACGGTATTCAGCTCAGAGAGAAGCAAAAGATTAAAAGATATTACGGTTTGCTTGAAGCCCAGTTCAGGGGATATTTTGAAAAGGCTAACCGTAAAAAGGGAATTACGAGTGAGAATCTTTTGAAAATGCTTGAAAGCAGGCTTGATAACATAGTTTACAGATTGGGTTTGGCACCTTCGAGGAATAGTGCAAGGCAGCTGGTTAGGCATCGGCATTTTATGGTTAACGGAAAAATTGTTGATATACCATCTTATCAGGTCAGGCCTAATGATGTTATTGAAGTACGTGAAAAAAGCAAAAAGATGATTATAATTCATGATTCAATGAAAAGAGTGAAAGAGAATAAACAGCTTCCATGGCTTGCGCTTGATAAAGCAAAGCTTCAGGGTACAGTTTTAGAGATACCTAACAGAGCTGATATTCCTGTAACATTTAATGAAAATTTAGTTGTAGAGCTGTATTCCAAATAATGGATCAGCCGAATAGTGGGGAATGATCGAATGAACCGTTTGATATTACAAATGCCAGAAGGTGTTGAACGAGATGATTCAACATATTCTAATACTTTTGGAAGGTTTGTAATCCAGCCTCTTGAGAGAGGATATGGAGCAACTATTGGTAATGCCTTCCGCAGAGTACTCTTGTCCTCTTTACACGGAGCGGCAATAACACAGGTACGTTTTGAGAATGTGTTGCATGAGTTATCAACAATACCTGGTGTTAAGGAAGATGTATCAGAGATTATCCTGAATTTAAAGCAGGTCAGAATAAAACTAATTAATAAAAAACCAGACAGGGTTCAGCTTGAACTAAAAGGCCCTATGGATCTTAAAGCGTCTGATTTGCAGAAGAATACTCAGGATTTTGAAATCCTCAATCCGGATCACTACATTGCAACACTTGGTGAGGGTTCTGAGATTAAGGCTGAATTACGCATAGGACGCGGCAGGGGTTATGTGCCTGCTGAGGAGAATAAACTTCCGGATCAACCGATAGGAACCATTCCGATTGATGCTGTTTTCAATCCGATTCGCAAGGTTAATTATTTTGTTGAGAATACAAGAGTCGGACATAAGACTGACTATGAAAAGTTGGTTCTTGAAGTTGAAACAGACGGCAGTCTTACACCTGATGATGCTCTTACTTATGCAGGGCAGATTCTTCGTGATCATGTTGATCTTTTTATCCGTTTTGATGTTGAGCCTGTTATTGATGATGAAGCTCCTCAAATTGACGAGGAGGCCATGCGTATAAAGAAACTGCTTAAGATGAGCGTTGAGGAACTTGAGCTTTCAGTAAGATCTCATAATTGTTTGAAAGCAGCTGAAATTAAAACAATTGGCGACCTTGTTAAGCGGGATGAAAATGAAATGCTGAAATTTCGTAATTTCGGGAGGAAATCCCTTACAGAATTGAAAAATATTTTGGGAGAAAAGGGCCTTCATTTCGGAATGGATGTTATGAAGTATTTAGAACAAACATCTCAGTAAAGGATTTTAAAACGTTTTTGAGGGAGATTTAATTTAATGCGACACAGAAAGTCTGTAAAAAAACTGGGACGTACTGCATCTCACAGGAAAGCTTTGCTTGCAAATTTGGCAGCGGCTCTTTTTGAGAGAAAGCATATTAAAACAACGGAAGCAAAAGCAAAAGCTGCAAGAAGCTACTCTGAAAAGCTTATAACTATTGCAAAAAAGGATACTGTCCATGCTCACCGGCTGGTGTTTAAAAGATTGCAGAATAAACGTATTGTGAAAATGCTGTTTGATGAAGTTGCCCCTAAATATTCGGAAAGAAATGGCGGATATACAAGAGTTATTAAACTTGGACAGAGGCCAGGGGACGGAGCTCATATGGCAGTTCTTGAACTTGTTGGATTTGAGAAAGTAGAGAAGAAGAAATCAAAAGCGGATTCTGAAAAGCATGATACAAAAAAGAAAGATAAAAAGAAGTTCGATGAAAAACAGGAATCTGAAGAGAATAAAGATGCTAAAAAAACGGTGAAAGATAAAAATATTGAACCGGAACAAGAGGGAAAAAAGAACAAAGATACAGAAAAAAAATAGTTAGCAGCTTTATTTATAAAAGATATTAAAAAGGGATTAGCGCTTTTCGTGTAATCCCTTTTTGTTGTTTATACTTCTAATTTTCAGGAAAAATTTTAAGCTGTCAAATTAAAATAAACAAGGTTATTTGTTTTTATGAAAAAGATTTGAACCCCTTTTCTGTTTATTGGGGAATTCGACAAAAAGGCCTTTTGTATTAAAGAAGAAAAGGTCTCCTACAGTAAGGCCGATAGATTGCCTTAGCGGCCTCCAGTTTTCTCTGTATGCTTCATTATCAATTGTAGTTCCTTCGTTGCTCTTATTAACAAGCCGTACTCTATCCGGAAAATTTCTGTTAATCATAAATGGCGAATGTGTTGTATAGATAATTTGATTTTTTTGCGATAGATTTTCCATTAGTTGTGTAAGATCCTTTTGGCCGGCCGGATGAAGATGAAGGCCCGGTTCGTCAAAAAGAAAAAGATATGAATTTGATTTCGCTGAAAGGCTTGTTGCGATAAAGTTGATATAGAATGAAAGATACCATAAAAAGCCAAGTGATCTGGATTTGGGGGTGTCGTAAACAGTTGTGTCGTCACTAAAATCAATAAACATTAAATTCCCATTAACTCGCAGTTTGATTTCAAGCGACGGTTCCTGAGTCCAGACTTCTCTTAAACGTTTTGTTATTGCCCATCCGGTTTCTTCTGCAGCCCTTCTTCCGCGTGTAGAATTTTCAAATATAATGGTAGGATCATCAATATCTCCAATTTTAAGCAGATTCCTTTCTGTCTGAAAATCCGGATGGGACCCAACCAGTTCGTCGTAGCTTACTCTGTCATTAATAATGGAGATTGAATCAAAGTATAGTATTTTCGGCATGAGTTTTAACAAAGGTTTAATATTCCCAATAGATAAAATCTTGTCATCCACAACAATTTTATAATCACTTAATTCCTGGCCCTCGCGGCGGATCCAAAATGAATCAATAGATCTGAAACCATCATAAATTTTTGCTAATTTGGAACGCTCTTCCCTTGTGAATTCCGAAAGTTCAATTGAGATAACAGGCGGTTTGGAATTACGATAAAGGTCCGAGTATTGACAGGTTTTATCTGCTGTAAGTTCTTCAGTAGGCAGAATGTTCATCATTGAGCGCAAAATATTTGTTTTTCCGGATTCATTGGGACCTATAAAAACAGTTACATGTTTATCCAGAGGGAAAGAAAGTTTTTTAATTGATTTAAAAGCAGTTACGTTAACTTTAGAAATTATCATGAATCCTCCTGATATCATTCCATCTATTATTCATATAAATTGTTAAAAATTGAAGTAAAAATCAAGTGGAATTATTAATTTAATTTAGGTAAAAATAAATGCCGATAATTTTCAATGTGGAAATATTTAAATAGAAAACAATTTAAAACAAATAAAATCAATTTCTTAATATCGCTTTACGTACAAATATATTTCCGTGCTTTACAAGCGTCTCTAATTCACTATTATCAAAAGTATCAAATCCGGGTAATGGTTTTAAAGTATTTTTGAAAATACAATTCTGAATAAACCACAAATCTGCTCCTCTAATCTTCCTGCCTATATCTTCTATTATAGCTTTATCGTGAAAGTTTTTAACAACAGTAGTTCTGAACTCATATTGTATATTCGACTGTAACAGAATTTCTATTGAATGCAGTATGTTATTTATATCAGATTGAGAAACATCTCCGACAATTTTTTTATATGCAGCCAAAGATACGGATGTTTTTATATCCATGGCTATGTAGTCAATCAGATGATTTTGTATTAAATATTTTAGAGTTCGGGAGTCGGTTCCGTTAGTATCAAGCTTAACTTTAAAACCAAGTTCTTTGATGTTTTCTATAAAGGGTATAATGCCTTGCTGCAAAGTAGGCTCCCCTCCGGTTATTGCAAGTGCGTCCAAAAGGCCTATGTTTTTTTTAAGGTAATTAATTACAGTTTCAGTACTGATAAGCTTTCTGCTGAATAGTTCGGGTAAGACAAGTTCTTTATTATGGCAGTAGAAACATCTGAAATTACATCCCTGTGTAAAAATTAAAGTAGCAATCTTCCCAGGATAATCAATAAATGATTGTTTATCCATTCCGGCAATTTTTAGACCGCTAATCATAATATATAGCCTTTTTTAAAAAGGATTAGAAAATGTTTCAAGGGACTTATCAAAAAGTTTTCTGTCGTTAAATTCAGATTGTTTTCCGTCATTCCATTGTTTTACAGGCCTTAAGTATCCAACTACACGTGAATATACTTCACAGGAAGAAGAGCATTCAGGGCATTTATAGTGTTCTCCGTAAATATATCCGTGTTCGGGACATATGCTAAAAGTAGGAGTAATAGTAAAATACGGAAGTCTGAAATTATCTGTGACCTTTTTAATAAGATTTTTAATAGATTCAACCGGAATTTGTTTCTCTCCAATAAATCCGTGAAAGACAGTACCACCTGTGTATTTGGTTTGAAAATCATCCTGAATTCGCAATGCCTCAAATATATCATCTGTGTAATTAACAGGTAATTGGGAAGAATTAGTGTAGTATGGCTTTATGCCGCTTTCAATTTCACTTTCATTTGCAACTATAATTTCTTTGAATTTGTTTTTATCTGTCATTGCAAGTTTAAAGGCTGTACCTTCGGCAGGTGTAGCTTCAAGATTATAAATATTTCCTGTATCCTGTTGATACTCAAATAATTTTTCTCGCATAAAGTCAAGAACTTTAAGTGCAAAGTCATGACCTTTCTGCTGAGTTATATCCTGTCCAAGAAAGTTAATACATGCTTCGTTCATCCCTATAAGCCCTATAGTAGAAAAGTGATTTGTCCAATATGAATTGTTACGTTTATAAATATCTCTCAGGTAAAATTTAGCATATGGGAATAGGCCTTTGTCTGTAAGCTGTTCAAGAAGAGTACGCTTTGTTTCTAGGCTCTGTTTACCAATTTCCATAATCTTATCAAGCCGCTGAAAGAAATCATCTTCATTTTTCGAAAGAAATCCGATGCGTGGAAGATTAATTGTAACAACCCCTATTGATCCTGTCAGAGGATTTGCACCAAAAAGACCGCCTCCGCGTTTTTTAAGCTCCCTGTTATCTAATCTGAGGCGGCAGCACATACTTCTTACGTCATCGGGATTAAGGTCCGAATTGACAAAATTAGAGAAGTATGGAATTCCATATCTTGCTGTCATATCCCAAACAGGATTTAAATTTTTATTATCCCAGTTAAAGTTTTTTGTGATATTATAAGTGGGAATTGGAAAAGTGAATACTCTTCCCATTGCATCACCCTCTACCATGACTTCGGCAAAACAGCGGTTTAAAAGATCCATTTCCTTCTGAAAATCACTATATGTCTTATTACCGGGAATCCCTCCGATTATGACAGGCTGATTTCTTAAGAAATCAGGGACATAAAGATCCATCGTGATATTTGTAAATGGTGTTTGAAATCCAACTCTTGTAGGAATGTTAATATTAAAAATAAACTCCTGAAGAGTCTGCTTTACTTCAGTATAGGATAGATTATCATAAAAAATAAATGGTGCGAGAAGAGTATCGAAATTTGAAAAGGCCTGTGCACCGGCAGCTTCTCCCTGAAGTGTATAGAAAAAGTTTACAATTTGTCCTAGAATTGATCTGAAGTGTTTTGCAGGTTTACTTTCAATCTTACCTTGCACACCCTTAAATCCGCTAAGCAGAAGATCCTGAAGATCCCACCCAACGCAGTAAACACTGAGTGTACCAAGATCATGAATGTGCATGTCTCCTGATTCGTGGGCTTCTCTTACTTCTTCAGAGTATATTTGATTGAGCCAGTATTGAGAGCTGATTATGGAAGAGATGTGAAAATTCAATCCTTGTAATGAGTATGCCATATTTGCATTCTCTTTTACTTTCCAGTCTTTTTGATCAAGATAATCATCAATTATTTTAATATTACTGAAAAGGTCCTTTATATTTCGTATGTTTTTGTGCTGTTCTCTGTAAAGAATATATGATTTTGCGAGCTTGGAATTACGGGTTTCTATCAAAACCTGTTCAACAATGTCCTGAATTTTTTCAATATCAATCATTGATTTATTTTTAAAATTTTCATTAATCCGGGCAACCACTCTATCAGCAACGCGCTCAGACAATTCTCTTTCAGGCTGCTTTATTGCTCTTGTAGCCCTGAAAATAGCAAAAGCAATTTTCTCAGAGTCAAATTTTACTATTTTCCCGTCTCTTTTTCTTACTTTTGTAATCATTTTACATACCTGTAGTTATAATAAATAATTTTATAAATTATCACTGTTTTTAAAATTATGGATGTTTGAAGAATTGAAATCAATCAAAGAGTTCCCACAGTAATCCAAAACGGAAGGAACGCTCAGGCAAGTATTGAATGCTTGAAATGAAGGGATCAATACTTGATATATTGGTTAATTCAAGAGTTACATGAGCATAGTCCATCACAGTAAAAAGAGCTTTAATATTAAAAATCATTCCGTTCGGAACAGTTATAAGATTCAGATAATCTCCGTAATTCCAGTCATAAATATAATATGAAGACCAGTATCTAACAGATGCTGCAAGAATACCGTTAATGTCGCCCTGGAAAAATCTATATTTAATAAAAACACCTAAATTGCCTGTAATATTTGCTGGTTTGAGCCTAAATGAAACTGCCTTTAAAAAGATGGTATTTATTGATATCAGACCGAAATATTTTAGTATATCTGTTCTGGCAAATGATTCGATTCCGGTAAATTGATTTTTTCCTTTATTTGTATACTGAATTCCCGTCTGAGTCAATTCAGGTAAAATTATGTTAGAAGTCGTCTTATTGAAAAAAGAGAGGGAGGATTTGAATCCGGGCCCTTTATTATAATTCAAGGACAGGTCTGTTGTAAAAATTGATTCCGGCTTAATGTTATTATTGATGTTGTAGTGATTATTTAACATTGAAAGATTGAAAAAAAGCGAGGAGACCGGTGCGGAATCATAAATAGTAATACCGGAAATTTCCGAAAGAGTAGGATCCCGGAATAATTTCGAAAAAGTAGCCGCAACATTAAGCCGATTATTACTTAAATTAAACTTGTACCGGCTCCATAATCCGAAGTAGAGTTTTTTATTTCCGGAAATTTGGGGAAGAATTTTAACAAATAATTTTGTTTTTGGAAAAATGGTAAAATTTGTAAGCAGGTATCCACTAATGTTAGAATTAGTGATTTTTACTGTATCTCCGACAGATGCATTTTGATAAAGATATTTCAGGCCAAAGTAGAAAGGAACATGCATTAAAGATTTTTGCGCCTGGAATGAAAGGCCGTATGCAGCATCCTTAATTACATGCTTATTATCAGAATCGGTATCTTTAAATTCAAAATTTCCCGATAGTTTATGCAGGGATATTTCTGGCTTTAATCCCGATGAATCATTTTTTATAACGACAATATGATTTGTGGAAATATTTTTCTGATGGGGTTTGTTCAGAATTACAGTATCTGCAGGTACAACCATTGATTTGGAAAGATAGATATCACCTTTGGATGATAAAATGGTATAATCAGCATTCCAGTTTTTAGAAATATTTATATGGGAAGAAAAGGAAATGTTCTGATATTTATTTTGGGTACCGTCATTTATATTATTGTATGTTCTTGAGGAAAAACCTGAAAGGTATCGGAAAGATGTGAATAAAGGCTGCCCGAAGGTAGCGCCGAATGAGCTCTCAACTCCAGTGTTGAAGTGGTACAGCGCCCTGGTGTAAGGCTGATCTCCAGGAACGGATAAAGGCTGAAGGCTTAATGTGTTGGGATTTCCAAAAATATCTATGTGATCATAATTTTCCGCTTTGCTAATTAAATCAGGAGTAATCATGTGCAGGTTAAATCTGCCTGTAAAAGGGTCATTTAAATTAATTCCATCAAAATTTATTTTCGAAGCCGAAGGCAACGCTCCCCTTACTCCGGCATAAAGTGGGCTGCCCGGAGAAAAATTTGTTCTCCACGAAGTAACCGGAATATTTAAAATAAAATCACAAAAATCAGTAAAGCTTACAGGAGCAATATCGATTTTTTTAATAGCTGCTTTATTATTTACTGAGTCAGATTTTGAAACAGTTTGAGAGAATATCAAAGATTGATGAAAAAGTACAACAAAAACAAGAAATTTCAGAACATATTTGCTCATATTGGTAATGCTCCCTTTTTACTTTTAAAAACAGAAGTTTTTGAAGAGGCAGTTATTATGGCAGGTACAATAGTCGAAAAAATAAGCGTGTTGCTGATTATATGTAAAAGATTAAAACCAATTCCGCTAATAATTGCTGCAATTCTTCCGGAACGGTCAAGGCCTATGAGGAATACAAAGGAGAGGGTTGTTAAAAGAGCAAATACCGATGTTAAAATACCTCCTGCTGCAGCAAGAACAATTGGGAATTTCCATGACTTTAAATTAATGTCGCTGATGAGTCCGCCTGTAAATCCAATTAAAGCCATTGAAATTATTTGGGCAATAAAAAGAGGAGGAGCAGCAATTCCAAATGGGTTAAACAGGGAGTAAATGCTTTCTGTTAATAATCCGATAATTATACCTTTTTGCTTTCCAAGAAGAAAGCCTCCGGTAAAAATTGTTGCACTTACCAGTTCGATATTAGGAATGTTGAACAGAGCAAAGCCAAGAGCAACCCCAAGCGCTGTAAAACCTCCAATGTGAATGATGTCACTGACAGAGCCTGCCGTATTATTTTTGGACTTGTATTTCTGCATTTTTGCTCCCGAATAAATGTAGTGTGTAAAAGGGCAATAAGTCAAGTTGCAATTATAAAAAAACAAGGGCGGTAAATTTTTATTTCTTTATAAAATGTACCGCCCTGCAGCAGTTTAAAACATAAGTATCATTTTTTTAGTGATTATGCTGTTGTTTGTTTCAAGACGGTAAAAATAAATTCCACTTGAAACAAGCGTTCCTGTCATGTCTGTTGCATTCCATTTTAGGGAATGATTCCCTGCTGGCATTCTACTGTCAATCAAAGTTTTAATGTGCTGCCCCAAAGAGTTGAAAACAGAAAGTTTAACATGCGACTCTGAAGGAATTCTATATGAGATTATTGTTTCTGAGTTAAAAGGATTCGGATAGTTCTGGCTGAGTGTGAAATTTTCCGGTGAAGCAGCAGCATAATCTTTGATTCCTGTAAAGGCTTCGGAATTAACAGCTGCGACAGCATCAATAGCAAAAGTTCCATCATCCTGTGCAATTTGTCCGCAGTCCTTTATTTTGACAAAGGATGCCCATGATAAACCAACATCTGAAAGATCAAAGCTGTCTCCCCCTGAAATATCCGGATTCAACGGAGATGTCCAGTCAGCAGTAGGAGTAAGCCCGCAGAATCCTGTAAGGGATGCTGCATTGTATGCAAAATCATACCATGTTGTGCCGTCCTGGCTGACTGAAACAATGCCTGCTTTTGCTTCAATGGAAGAATCTGTCTTTGAATAGTTTGCATTGCCGAATATTGTAAAGTCAGGCCCTGAATTATTTATTATATGATTATTTGTAAATTTTACGATGATTTCTCCTTCATTGCCGAGGCTGAGAAATTCTTCAGGATTAAAAATAGGACTTACCGATTGAGGGCAGAATGCCTGGCCGGGTTTACCAAGAATGTTTTCAGGGAAAAAATTCTGCCCCAGTCCGCTGCAAGTTGTGCCTTGTGTAAATTCTGTTACCTCGTCAGCCCACGGGTCAGAATCAGAAACGGGATATGTCTTTACAAGATCAAGAGTACCGTTCCCAACAACACCTGAAACCCATACAATACTGTCAGCGCTGACCTCAAATTTTTGTACTGATCCGTCTCCGGCCCATACTTTCATTGTAGGTATCCAAATTACATCTTTTTCAGCGTCATAATATAATCTTGAAACATTCGGCCCCACAAGAATAGGATTAGAATCAGAGTGAATTACTGTGCCTGAAATAGCATCGTATTCATATAAAAACCCGTTTGTTTCGTCACCCCATGCAACGCAGTATCCCTTTCCCCCTTTTGTGATAATAATATCTCCTGCGGATCCTCCTATTGAAATTGTATCAATAACAGCCGGCGGGGTCTGCATTGGGTCAATAACAGCAACAGAAGTAAATACAGAAGCATAGTCTCCGGTACATAGAACGTGAATTTTTCCCAATGGGTCAATTGCAAAATCCTGCGGATTCAGAGGAACGCTTATTGTATATTCCACTGAATCTGTAATAGTGTTAATCACAGATACAGTGCCGGGGTCGTAACTTCCCCATCCTATCAGCCCCGTGTTTGCAACATAAGCATAATTCCCATTTAATTCAGACCCGAAAAACAGCACTCCCTGGGGCGCTTTTCCAACTTCAATGGTTTTTGCAATAGTGTTTGTTTCTGTGTTTATTACTGATACAGTACCGGCAATATTATTTGAGACGTAAATTTTATTGTGCCCTACAACTGCAAGGTCATAAGGATTGGAACCTGTAGGAAGAGTGATAATATCAGAATATGCGTTATCAGAAGCAGGATTAAGTATCCTGATATCATCGGTGCCTGAATTTACAAGAAAAATATTGTTTCTGTAATAAACCATTTCATTAGGTGTCTGGCCTGTTGCAAGAAAATTTAGTGTAATCGTATTTGTATTCAGATTAAGTTTTGAAAGTGTCTCTGCAGATCCGTTAGTGATATAGAGATACTCGTCAGCTGCAGCAAAAGAGGTGGCTGATAACAATGTTATGAATAATATCAGAATTTTTTTGACGTTCGTGTGTAGCGATTTTTCCATTTCTTTACTCCTTCTTTTTTGACTATAGATTAAGATTAAAAACAATTTGCCATGTTCTGCCTTTTGCAGGCATATCCCTTACTGTCTGATATTTTTTATCTAACAAATTGTAAACAGATAAATTCAACCTTATGTTGTGATTTGACAACTTTATAAGTTTCTCAAATGAAAGGTCAATAATTGAGTATGGATCGAGAGGAATTGTATTGGCTTCATTTACATATCTTATTCCTGAATATTGATAGTAAACAGAGGCTTTTACCCACGGCTCAGTAATGTGAAATCCTGATTTTAGAAGTTTTTGTGCTCTGTATGGAAGTATCATGCCTTGTGTTGTTATATTATTATCTTTTTGAACCGGGCTAACATTGGTTTGTGATAAAGTAAATTTTATATTACGGATATTAAGTTCAAAATTATACTCGGTACCTTCTATTTCAGCATTGGTATTATAGGGCCTGAAAACTTCAAAGCTTCCAAGACGCCATACAATGAGGTTTTGAATTTTATTATAAAAATGGGACGCTTCGGCTTTAATATTAATATGGTTTAAGGCGATAAAAAATCCCGCACCTGCAAGAATGCTTTTGCCTCTTTCAGGGAGCAGATCAGGCTTGCCCTGTATTCTGAAATCCTGATAAAAGAGGTCTGCAAAAGTCGGAACTCGGAAGGATTTTGAAAATATGGTATTGGTAAACAATTTTGATTTTTTGCCAATGGTAAATGATATGCCTGCAGACGGGCTCAGTTGTTTTTCTCTGCGCTCCTGGTTATGACTTTTTAATGAAAATATATCGTAATGCAATGAGGATTGAAGTGTTGCTTTCATAAAAGAAAATAGGTGGCGGTTTAGTTCTGCGGTGCAGAAAATTGTGGCAGACCTGTCAGTTGCGTCATCAATACTGTTTGCGGAGGGGGAGAGGAGGTTTTCATCTGAAAACGAGAGGTCTTTAAGATTTATCCCTGCCTGGAGTGAAGCCTTATTAAAGGGTGAATAAACAATTTTTGAATCAGCACCTAATATCAACACTCTGTTTATATAATTATAGGCAGGGTAACGTCTGTATTTTAAAGGTGCATTTTCAGGAAGAATATTTTTGTTTTCTGACTTCCTGTCTGATATATAAATATTAAAATTCGTGTAAAAAGAGCTGCAAATAAATTTATAAGTCAAATCAGCTTTTTTATGTGTACGTGTGGTTCTTGCATACGGAGTAAGAGAGTAAACTTTTCCGGGAAGGCCGCGGCCTGAGTGGTTTAAGAATACAGATAGTTTGATCTTGTTCTTTTCTGTTGAGTATCCTGTCTTTAACAATATGTTACTGTTTGTAATGTCATTGTTTCTGCGTATATCTGAAATTTTTGTAGAATCTGCAAGATTATACGAATAAGGAAAATTATTGCCTGAGTACCTGTACATGGCGCTAATCAGGTAATTGAATCTGCCTTTTAATCCTCCGGAATTAAAAGCAAGGCTGCAATCGGAAAAGGATCCCCCTGATAAAGTTAAATTCCTGTTTGAATCAGCGGCTTTTTTGGTGATAATGTTCACTGCACCGCTGATTGCACCTGATCCGAATTTCCAGGATGCACCGCTTTTGTATATCTCAATATGGTCAATGATATTCAGAGGAATATCTGTGATATCAGTTATACCGGATAAATTATTGCTGAGAGGAACTCCGTCAATTAATATTAAAATATGCTGGGGAAGGCTGCCCCGAATAGATATTGTTGATGAGTTTCCCGATTGAACTGTTACGCCCTGTATGTGGCGGAACAGATTGGGCAGGTTAGTTGCTCCGCTTGCCTGAATCTGTTTTAATGTAATTATTTTTTTATCTTCAGTTAATATTAAGCTGTTTCTGTCTTCAATAATTGAAATTTCATTTAACGGGAGAACAACCTGAGTCATCCCGATATTTAAATTGGCAGGAAGACCGTTTCTTACAATAATTCCGGTAATTTCAGCAGTTTTGTATCCAATGTGCTGAGCGGTAATTGAGTATGTGCCATTGATTAAATTCTCAAAAGAGAAGTTGCCGAACATGTCGGCGACAGTTCCTTTGTTGCTGCCGTTTATAATAATATTAGTCCCGGGCAGAGGATTCCCAGTTGCAGAATCAAAGACTCGCCCTTTAATTTTCATAGCAGACTGCGCCAGGATTACGGCAGGAATAAAAAACAGAATAATGTATATTTTAAAGATTTTCATTTTCTCCCAAAAGGGAGGGTGAAGCTGAGCTGCGGCATAAAAAAACCCAGCCTTGAGGAGACCGGGTTTAAATTTTAACCTGGAAACTTGCCTCACCCTCGAAGGCAGTTAATTCTCTGACGATATGGCAGGTTTCCTGACTCTGGGCATCAGACCTACTAATTTTGCCTTCCCATTCATTTCTGAAAAGTGGCTGTTAAAATTTTCGTATCCCATTACAGTAGCGGGGCTGCAGCGGATTTTAACCGCTTTCCCTTTTAACCCGTTTCCGGGCACCATCTCGTGTGTGTTAAAGAACAATTGTTAAAAAGAACTTAATAAATGAATTTTACAGATGCAAGTCTTTTTTATCCGTTTTTGATTGTAATCCCATATTAAAAGTGTTTGATTTTATTCCTATTTTCTTTATTTTTACTATAATTACGGAGAATTGTATAATGCTGAAAAATATTCTGGGAAAGACAGTTTTTGTTGTAATGCTTTTTATTCTTTCCGGCAGCAGTACTGCTCAGTATTACTTCGGCAGGAATAAGATTCAATACAACAGCTTCAAATGGCAGATACTTAAAACAGAGCATTTTGATATTTATTACTATCCTGAGATGGAATCACTTGCAGAGATAGGTGCGTATTTTGCCGAGGAAAGTTATACTTTTTTGCAGGATAAAATGAATATAACTATTTTACGAAGAATACCTCTGATTTTTTACAGCTCTCATTTCCATTTTGAAGAAACTAATACCGTGCCCAATCTTATCCCGGAAGGCGTAGGAGGATTCTTTGAATTTATGAAGGGACGCGTTGTTGTACCTAATAACGGTTCTTTAAGTAAATTTAAAAATACAATCCGACATGAGTTGGTTCACGTATTCCAAAAGAGTTATACAAATCAGGTATTGAAGAGCCATAAATGTTCTCTTGAAGGAGGGCCACCTCTCTGGTTTGTTGAAGGCCTTGCCGAATACTGGTCAGAAAGGTGGAGCCCCGAAGCTGAAATGGTAATACGTGATTGTGTGCTGAATAACAGCATGGTTCCTCTTAACAGAATGGGAGCAATATGGGGTACATATCTTATGTACAAGGAGGGGCAGTCAGTACTTACATATATATCAAAAAAATATGGAGAAGAGCAGATTCTTGCGTTGATGGACAATGTCTGGAAGTACAAAGATTTTTCCCGTGTAATGAAAGCAACAATAGGGAAAGATTATAAATCGCTAAGTGAAGAGTGGTTATATTCGCTTAAAAAGCATTTTTATCCGTTAATAGAAGACCACGATTTCCCACGTATGGCAGCAAGCAGAATCACAAACAGGGGATACAATTCTTTGCCTGCATTTTATCGGTATAATGGAGTACCAAAAGTTATTTTTGTTGCAAATCGTAACGGATACTCAAGCATCTATCAAAAAAAATTAAACAGTTCGGAACAGAATAACCCTGAGGTTTTAGTACAGGGTGAAAAGAGTGCGAACCTTGAATCTTTTCATATATTAAGCAGTAAAGTGGATATAAGCAGGAACAACAATTTGGCCTTTATTGCAAAGAGCGGCCCGCGAGACAGGCTGTATATAATGGATTTGGCAACGAGGGAAATAATAAGAAAGCTTGATTTTAAAAATCTGGTTTCTATTTTTTCTCCGTCATGGTCTCCTGACGGTGAAGCAGTAGTCTTCTCAGCCCTTAACCAGGCAGGTATGAGTGATATATACAAAGCTGATATTGAGACAGGGTCATTAAAACGCCTTACAAGCGATTTTTATACAGACAGTGATCCTGACTGGTCTCCTGATGGCAATTATATTGTATTTAGTTCTGACAGAACATATCTTGGGTACAACGGATATAAAAATATCTTTTTATATGAGATAAAGACAGGGATAGTCAGATACCTTACTTACGGAAGGGTTCATGATGCAAGCCCGGTATGGTCTCCTGACGGTAATTACATCGCTTTTGCTTCAGATAGAAAGGGAGCATCAAATATCTGGATCATTGAGAAAGCCGATCTTAAAAAATCCATTTTGGGAAACAATTACTCTCCATTTGTGAAAAATGACGGGGGAATAGCAAAGGTGAAACAGGTTACTAATTTCTCCGCAGGATGTTTTTATCCCTCATGGACTGACAGCCTTGATATTATTTTTACAACTTATGAGAGAGGAAGTTTCCAGTTAAGAGAAATTGCGTTCGGAAAGAAAAAACTGAACAGGATAAAATCTGTTAAAATAGAGAGCCCGGAGTATAATAGCAAACCATGGAAAATAAACAGAATAAGCGGCAAGAAGAGGATAAACAGATTTGCATACAGAAAAAAGTTTAATCTTGATTTTGCCCAGAGTATGATTATTCAGGATCCCATTTTTGGTACAAGCGGAGGTGCACAGCTTGCGGTTTCCGATATGCTGGGTGATGAGAAGTACTATTTCCTTCTTTACAATAATGCCAGAACCCAGTCGGATTTGTGGAAGGGATTTAATTTTGCAGTAACAAGACTTGACATGAGCCGCAGAATCAATTATTCCCTTGGGTTTTACCGTCTTGCAGGGTATTATTATAACCCATATGATGATTTTTATTATGAGAACAGATACGGAGTGAACGGGGCTGTCATCTATCCCTTGAATAAGTTTGAACGAATAGAACTGAGCATGAACATCCGTCATTCTGATAAGGATTGGTACACAGGAGAAGGCACAAGAAAAGCACTGCTTGTGTCAAATTTTATATCCTACACAAAAGACAATTCATTGTGGGGGAGCACCGGGCCGATTGACGGAGCTCGTTATAAGATTACACTTGGAAATACAGTTGATGTCCGGTACTCCAATGTAAACTTTACAACTCTTATTTTTGATTTAAGAAAATATTTCAGAATCGCTTACCGTATGTGCCATGCGGTCAGAGTCCTTGGTGAATTCAACAGAGGCAAAGAGCCGCTGCCGTTTTTCCTTGGCGGTTCATGGAGTATGCGAGGATACAGATTGTGGTCTCTTGCTGCACCGAATGTCGCGTTTATCTCCAATGAATTCAGATTTCCTTTTATTGATACATTTTATCTGAGATTTCCATTCGGAGGTATAGGATTCAGTTCGATTCAGGGAGCGCTTTTTGTTGATGCGGGAAACAGCTGGGAAGGAAAATTACAGGGAATAAAAGGAAGCTTCGGTGCAGGGATAAGGCTTAGGCTTGGGGGATACGTTGTTTTACGGTATGATATAGGAAGGAGAACGGATTTTCACAGTATAGAGAAAAAGACTTTTACACAGTTCTTTTTTGGCTGGGATTTTTAAATCAGAGCAGACATTCGGCTGGTATTTTTAAATTATAGATTGTGTATGAATTTAAGTACTTAAAAGAAAGATCAGGAGGTATCTATGTCACGAAGTCAAGTATTATTAAATAGAAAAAACACAGGATTGATTGTTATTGATGTACAGGAAAAGCTGGTTCCTTCTATCCATAATAATAAAGAAGTCATTGGAAATTGTGTGAAATTAATTGAAGGGTTTAAAGCTTTAGACCTGCCTGTTTTTGTAACTGAGCAGTATCCTGAAGGAATAGGGAAGACAGTTAAATCAATTCATAATGCACTTGGAGACATTGCTGTAAAAGAAAAAATGACTTTCAGCTGTATGGGTATTGAAGGTTTTGCTCTTGAGCTAAGGAAGGCCAGACTTGATTATCTGGTTCTATGCGGAATTGAGACTCATGTTTGCCTGTGGCAGAGCAGTATGGATTTGTTAAGTGACGGGTTTAATGTGACTGTTGCTTCGGACTGTGTGTCTTCAAGAAAAGAATCTGACAGGATTACAGCTTTAACAAGAATGGCACAGAACGGAGTCCAGGTTGCATCCTGTGAGATGATTTTATTTGAACTTCTTGAAAAATCAGAAGATGAGGGATTTAAAAAGATTTTGTCAATAATCAAATAAAAAAAGGCTTGTGATTTTTAGTAAAATTGATTATTTTCACAATGAAATAGAATTATTTTGTCTTCTGTTCTGTAATATGCGGTTTTCACATTGAAACAATTCTGTGAAAATAAGGTCGGGAACCTTAATTGTAATCTGATGGAGGAAAAAGTATGCAGCGGGTTTTCTCAATCGTTATTATTTTAACTTTTGGTTTGTCATATCAGATATTTGCACAGACCGGAATTAAATATGTAAAGCCGTTAAAGGAAAATATCAGGGTTTCGCCAAATGGCGGCAAAATAGGTGATATTGTATCAGGTACTGAAGTTAAAGTCCTTAATACAGAGGGGAACTGGGCAAAGGTCAGTATTACAGCCTGGATTTGGAAGAGTTCTCTGACTGATGACAAAACAGATGTGACAGGTTACACAATAACAGTAAGCCATATACTTTTAAATACAAAAGAAGATGCTACGGCTGTGTTGAAAAAACTTCTCTCAGGTTCAAAATTTGATGATTTAGCGAGAGAATATTCTATTGACGACGGGACAAAAAATAGCGGTGGGCTGCTGGGAGCTTTTAAGAGGGGCGATTTAATGCCTGAATTTGAAGCAGCAGCTTTCAAACTTAAAAAAGGGCAAATAAGCGGTATTGTACATACAAAATTGGGATATCATATTATCAAACGGATTAAATAATACTATTTAATTTCCATGGAGGTAGAAAATGAATGCTATTATCGAACGTATCAAAGCAATAGTTTTAAAGCCCAAACAGACCTGGGAAGAGATTGCGGCAGAGCAGACAACCCCACAGGATTTAATGAAAAATTATGTTTTTATTTTTGCCGCTCTTCCTGCGGTTGCGACTTTTTTAGGAAGATGGATTATTGGTATTCAAATTCCTTTTGCCGGTGTTTATCATTTTTCTTTTGGTGCTTCACTCGTAGCATCAATTACGAATTACGTAATTACAGTTGCAAGCATATGGATTTTAGCAAAGATATTGTTTGTTCTGGGAACGAAATTCGGTTCCAACGGTGATGAGGCTGCCTGTTTTAAAATGGCTGTATACTCATATTTCCCGTATCTTGCGGCAGGTGTTCTGCTTATAATTCCATCATTATCAGTTCTTGTTTACCTTGCCGGCCTTTACGGACTTTACCTTATGTATGTGGGGCTTCCCATAATTATGGAAACACCTGAAGAAAAAACAATACCATTTATGGTTGTTATCGTTGTTGCTGTTATTTTAGTGTCTGTAATTGCGAGTTCCATAATAGGAGTAATCTTAGGTGCTTTCGGCCCAAAACTTCCGCCCCTTTGATTTATGCAGATGATTTAGAGGTTTTTTTATGACCGACAACGGAAAAGGTAACGAGCAAGAATATATAGATAGAATTAAACTGTATGATTGGTTGTTTGATTTAGATCGTAATGTTGGCTCAACACTGAAACCTGAAGTAGTAACTGAAAAGGCAGTAGTGTGGGCTGATAAATTTTGTGAGGAAATAACAGGAGTTGTAGTTCATACTCTTAACAGCTCTGACGGCCTTTTGTACCCTCAGTCGCAGGCCGGGCTTGGCCCTGATGTTGCAAGCTCAGGATTAATTAGGAAGGGTGAGGGCCTTGCAGGAGCTGTTGCTGAAACCGGTGCTCCTCTTTTTATTCCTATTATGTCAAATGATATTCATGCAGAGTCCGAATTAGTAAAAAAAAATGAATTTACCTCCTATGCGGGAATCCCCCTTGTTCATAATAATAAAATAATGGGTGTTCTGAGCTTGTACTCTCAAATACCAAAAGCTTTTTCAGACTTTGAGCAAGAGATCCTTTTAAAAGCAGGTACTATTATTGGAAATGCAATTGAAAGTTCTTATGCGTACTATAAGGCGTCTGACAGGGCAAGGAGACTTGTTGCGGTAAGCAGGGCGATTACAGTAACAAGGCAGCTGGGCCCACTTGAGAATGTGCTAAAAGATATATCCAAAGTATTGGTGCAGACTCTCGGATTTGATAAATCATGGATTGGTATTATTGATAACGACATGCAGGAATTGCGGGGCATGGGCGGTTTTGGCCGGGACATGCAGAAGGTTAACTGCTTTTATTCAAAAATAGATAAAAAATCCGAAAATCCTGCAATACAGACAATAGTTTTGGAAAAGCCTGTGATCTGTCAGTTTATTGATGATATTACGGAAAAGTCGTGCCGTAAATGGCTGACTGAGCAGAATATACAAAGCCTTGCTTTTGTGCCGATATTAAATGATGAAAAAGCAGTTGGTGTTGTCGGTGTATTTAATACCTCAAGCATAATGCTAAATGATGAAGATATTAAAACTCTTGTAAGTGTTGCGGAACAGGCGGCAATAGCTCTTGAGAATTCAAATCTCTATGAAAAAATAAAACAATCCGAAGAGAATTACAGAACGCTATTCCAGGCAGCAGGTTCAGGGCTTGCAATAATTGACGAAGACCAGATGTTTAAACTTGTAAATCATGCATTTGAAGAGGTAAGCGGATATTCACAAAAGGAGCTTGTAAAAGAGCATGCTCTAACAACGTTTCTTTCAGGCAAGAATTTTACAAGGAAAAAGATAAAATCTCTTCTTGTTGAGCCTCCTCAGGATTTTGAAGCTGATTTTATCGATAAAGATGGTAGTGTAAAGCAGGTGCATATAACAACTACCCGTCTGCCGAATGAAGATAATATTCTGATTTCAGTAATTAATGTTTCAAGACAGAGAGAACTTGAGCGCAGGCTTTTTAAAAGTGAAGAACTTGCAGCAATAGGTGAGCTTTCTGCTGGAATCGCCCATGAAATAAGAAATCCCTTAATTGCGATTAAAACATCTGTAAAACTTCTAAAAGATGAGCCTCAGCTTTCGGAAGAAGGCCATCAGCTTCTTGATATTCTGAAAGAGGAATCTGATCATCTTGCAGCTATTGTAGATGACTTTCTTAAATTTGCCAGGCCTAAAAAACCTGCAATTGAAAATAATGATATAAATCAGCTGTTAAAAGACACGGTAAGGCGATGTCGTGAAATAACCAAAATTCAAGTGGAATGGCAGGAGGATTATAACGATAAGATTCCTCCTGTTCCGTGTGACAGGCATCAGGTTCAGCAGGTTATTACTAATCTTATTAACAATGGCCTTGACGCAATGAAGAGCGGCGGAACATTACAGATAAAAACAAATTTCCGGAAGCGTAAGAGTAACAGCGTAGCTATTGTATCAATACACGACACAGGTAAAGGAATTCCTGAGGATGAAATAGAGAAGATATTCCAGCCGTTTTTTTCAACAAAAGAATCCGGAACCGGGATGGGACTTGCTATTTGCCAAAGGATTGTCGATGCACATAACGGCGAAATAATTGTTGAAAGCAAAGAGAGAGGCGGGACCGAATTCTCAATCATCCTTCCTCTGGATTTAAAGGGTTAAAACCTATTTTAAAGGGGTTGAATGATGACAGATATTCTTTTGGTTGATGATGAAAAATCAATTCGGACTACACTCTCACTTTTTTTAGAGAGGCAGGGATATAATGTTGATACCATGCCTGACGGAGTTAGTGCCATTGAAAAACTGAAAGTTGATTTTTATGATCTTGTCATTACCGATCTCAAGATGAGAGATGTAGACGGGCTGCAGGTACTGCGTGAAGCAAAGGCTCTTAATCCCCTTACAGAAGTAATTGTACTTACCGGATTTGGTACTGTTGAAAGCGGAGTGGAAGCTATAAAATTGGGAGCATATGATTACATACAGAAACCGGTTGACATGGATGAATTTTTGCTTTTAATAGAGAAGGCTCTGGAAAGAAAAGATCTTAAATTAAAAGTAGAGCAGCTTCAGACAGAATTAAAGGAGAAATACCGGTTTGAAAATATAGTAGGGAAATCCAAAGAAATGATGGATGTGTTCTCTCTCGTTTTTAAAGTTGCACCTACTGACAGCACAGTTTTAATTACAGGCGAGAGCGGGACAGGCAAGGAGCTGATAGCCCGTGCCATGCATGAGAACAGCCGAAGGAAAAATCGTACATTTGTTACTATAAATTGTGGAGCCCTTCCTGAAAACATTCAGGAGAGCGAACTTTTCGGGCATGTAAGAGGTGCTTTTACAGGTGCAATTAAAGATAAAAGAGGGCTTTTCCAGGAGGCAAACGGAGGAACACTCTTTCTCGACGAAGTCGGAGAGATGAGCCTTGCAACTCAGGTAAAAGTCTTACGGTTTTTGCAGAATGGAGAAATCCGTAAAGTAGGGGATAACGAACCGGTTTATGTTGACGTTCGGCTGATTGCTGCAACGAATCAGAATCTTGAAGAGGCAATAGAAAAAGGTACTTTCCGTGAAGATTTGTATTACAGGCTGAATGTAATCCCTATTAAAATGCCTTCTTTAAAACAGAGGAGAGATGATATTCCTCTGCTTATCAGTTATTTTGTTGATAAGTACAGGGACAGAACAGGCAAAAAAGTACATTCCATATCGCCTGAAGCGGAGAAGATCCTGACAGGGTATAACTGGCCGGGAAATGTAAGAGAGCTGGAAAATATTATAGAAAGAGCTGTAATTCTTACAAATAAAAATACAATAATGGCTGAGGACCTTCCTGTTTCAATTAGAAATACTGCAGCTGAGAATTCTGATTTAATGGGTAATATCGCGGAAATTCCTCTTGAAGAACTTGAGAAACAGCAGATTCTGAATATATTGAATAAGTATTCGTGGAATCAGAAAAAAGCATCTGAGATACTGGGAATCTCTACAACAACTCTGTGGCGTAAATTAAAATCTTACGGGATAGAGCCTAAAAAAAATAGCTAACCCTCACAAAAGGAAATTAAATTAATACAATTTAATTGAACCTATCTATTTCATTTTGAGATAGAGATGTTGCAATTTGAATAATTATCTTTAAAATACCAAATTTACCTTTATACTGCAAGTTTAATAATAATAGGTTGTTACGTAAATAAATTTAATGGCATGATATTTGTCCTAATATCCAGTGTATTGCTGTGCGTTACAAAGGAGAAATGTATGTCAAGGGTCTTAATTGTTGATGATGAAAAGAATGTACTAAAAACACTCTCTATAGGTTTGAAACGCCACAAATACAATGTGACGTCTGCAAAGAGCGGCCCTGAAGCCTTGAAGATTATGGAAACTAATGCATTTGATTTTGTTGTTTCAGATATAAGAATGTCTCCGATGGATGGATATACACTTGCATCAAGGATTCGTGAAATTTATCCTGATGTAATCATAATACTTATGTCAGCTTACGGATTTAACGAAGAGCATCCTGTACATAGCAGCAGATTATCATATCCCAGAATAAGTAAACCTTTTGATGTGGAAGATCTTATCAATGTTTTGGAAACTGAAAAGAAGAGGGGAGGAAAGGCTGTTAAAAACAATTCAGCAAACAAAATGATTCTTCTGCTTGGAGAGTCCAAAGCAGAACAAAAGGTACGTCATTTATTGGAAGCAGAAGGATTTTCCGTAAGAGTTGCAGAAACCGGTACAAAATCAATGGATGTTCTTAAAAGCGGCAAATATGATGTCTGTTTAATAGATGGTAATTTTTTAGATACCGAAGGATGGAAGATTGTAAATATGGTTGACAGGTATTCACCTGATAAGCCTGTTGTACTTTTAACAAGGCACAAATATGACAGGAAGAAGATTAATTCTTCAGATGCAGGTATTACAGTACTTGACAGAAGGACGTTTCTATCTGAGAAAACATGGGCTGTTGAACAGCTTGACAAGATAATCAGACAAAATTAATTTATTTAAATATTAATATCGGCACGAAAAAAGCCGGCAGATTTGCCGGCTTTTTTGTCACTTTTCGGAAAATATTTATATATTGCTATTTTAATGATTCGGCTTTGTCAAATGCAGCTTTGCCTTCTGCTGTTTTACCTGCACGTACATAAGCAACGCCGAGATTATTCAATGCATTTACATTGTCGGGCTTTAGTTCTGTGGCTTTTTTAAGATATGTAATAGCATCTTCATAATTTTCTTTCTGGAGATATGCAGTGCCAACGCTCAGGTTTGCTGCAAAGTCATCGGGATTATTTGCAAGAAGTTTTTTAAAGTATGTAATTGCATCATCATATTTTTCCTGAAGATAATAAATGCGTGCCATATTAAAGATAAGATCAAGATCCTCAGGTGCAATTTTAAGAGCATTCTGATACATTTTAATTGCATTTTCAGGTTCGCCCTTAAGATCATAAGAGTATGCAATATCAAAAAGAGCATCTTTATAAGTCTGGGAATTGGGATCTGCTTTATCAACAACTTCCGTTAAGACTTTAATTGCTTTGTCATACTCCTTTTTACTGTAGTAGATATGTCCTATGAATTTTTTCAGTTCAAGATCTTCAGGCGCAACTTTAAGTCCGCCGTTGTAGATTTCAAGAGATTTATCATACTCTTTAAGTAAAGAATAACAGTAAGCAAGATTCTTGTAAGAATCAACTCTGTCAGGTAAAAGCTCTCTTGCAAGTTCAAAACTGGCAATGGCATCTTTGATTTTATCCTGTTTAATCTGGTTTACGCCGGTATTGAAAACTTTTATCCAGTAAACTTTTCTGTCGTGGTCAATATCAGCCTTGTGCATTGGAGATATCTCGAGGCATTTTGTAAATGCTTCGTTCATCTCTTTGAACTGTTCTTTTTTCCCATAGGCCAGGCCAAGAACATAGTACGCTTCCTGGTCATTAGGCATTGTTTTGATAGCCTGCTGAGCCTGTTCAATCGCTTTGTCGTAGTTTTCCTGCTGCATATAAACTTTAGCTGAGGTTACAGCTGTCTGCTGGCAGCCGGTTGCAAAAAATAGTGCTATCAGGGATGATACAATAACAAGCAATAATGTTCGTTTCATAGAAGAAATCCTCCTTAATACAAAAAATACGCTTAATTAAGAGTTGTTTAATTATCCCTAAATGTACAATAAATTGTATCTTGAATCAAGTATTTTTTGAAAATTAGAATAATTGTAAATTATCTCCAAAACACAATATCATGAAGGAAATAGAACAGGTAAAAATAAGCTTTTATTGATTATCGCGATTTTTTAACATCTTTTTTTTCACAAAAACTATTTACAGAGCATTTTGAACACCATGGGCTTATTGGCCTGCATAAAGCCTGGCCAAATGCAACAAAGATGTCATTAATAGGTATCCACCACTCAGGAGGGAGTTTTTCACGCAGAGCAAATTCAGTCTCTTTAGGTGATTTTGTTGTTACATATCCAGTTCTGTTGGATATTCTGTGAACATGGGTATCAACACAAATTCCGGGACTGTTAAATGCAAGAGTAATGACAAGGTTTGCTGTTTTTCTTCCGACACCGGGAAGGAGCAGTAGAGTATCAAGGGAATTCGGTACTTTACCGCTGTATTGATCAATCAATATTTTTGATATTTCCACAATATTTTTTGCTTTTCGTTTGTAGAAACCAACCGGATAAATGAGGTCCCTTATTTTTTTTTCACTAAGGGTTGATGTCTTTTGAGGAGTATCTGCCTCTTTAAAGAGCCTTCTTGAAGCTGAAGCTGTGACTTCATCTTTTGTCCTGAGGCTGAGGATAGTTGAAATCAGTACCTGAAAAGGATCTTTTGACCGCTGTGCAACAAGCGTAACTATTGGTACATCCCATTCTTTTGATTCTTTTTGTAAAATAGAAAGGACTTTAACAAAGGTTTTTGTATCCATTGTGCTCTCAGATATTAAATGCTTCGCTGTTTACAAGAAATTCCGGCCGTTTGCCTGACAGCCCGTCAAGAAGATTGGTTGCTGCCATGGTACCCATCTTTTCACGAGTTTCTACTGTTGCACTTCCTATATGGGGGAGAAGCAAAGCATTGGGCAATTCAAGAAGTTCCTTTTCCACCAGGGGCTCTTTTTCATATACATCAAGTCCGGCTCCTGCAATTTTGCCTGATTTTAATGCTTTAACAAGAGCTTTCTCATCAACAACCGGCCCTCTGCTTGTATTGATCAAAATTGCCGAATTCTTCATTTTCTCAAATTCTTTATCACTTATAAGATGTATTGTTTTTTCTGTCAATGGGACATGTATGGAAATAATGTCTGATTTTTTCAGCAGTGTCGTAAAATTAACTTTTTCTGCATTTGTTATAGTGTCAAGGGTTGAATTCTTGTGATTGCTTGTATAAAGGATTTTCATTGAGAAACCGCTTGCCCTTAGCCCTACTGCAGTGCCGATTCTTCCCGCACCTATTATGCCAAGTGTTTTTTTCGCAACAGGCATTCCGAGAAACAGGCTTGGGCTCCATCCATTAAATTTATTTTCCCGAGTAAATTTATCAGCTGCAATGATTTGCCTTGCACTTCCCAGTATAAGTGCCCATGTAAGATCTGCTGTTGCATTTGTTAAAACTCCAGGTGTATTAGTTACAAGGATATTAAGCAGGGTTGCTGTTTCAATATCAATGTTATTATATCCCACAGCATAGTTTGATACAATTTTGAGGTTTTTACCTTTTTGTAAAATATCCTTGTCCACAGGATCTGTAAGCAGGCAGAGGAGGCCGTTGTAATCCCCAATTATTTCTAGCAGTTCTTTTTTTGTAATCGGCCGTTCATGGGGGAATACATCAACTTGCAGGCCATTTTTTTTAAGAAGGGCAATCCCATCGCCCGGAATATCCCTTGTGACAAATACTTTTTGCCCCATCAATTTTTTCTTTTTAAATACCAAATTCATCTTTTACCCTGTCTATTTTTCTGCGCTCTTTTTTTGTCGGTCTTCCCTTGAATTTTCTTCGGAATTTTTTTTCAGTGTCCCTGTATAAACTCATCAATTCCTGAATATGCGGATCTTTAACTTCTTTAGTGTGTTCAACGTATAATTTTTGAGCTTCTTTTGCAGGCAGGCCTTTTTGTGCCAGGCCCAGTATCTCAATCTCTCTATATCTTCTGTGCTGGGAAATAGTTAACCTGTCGCCTGCTTTTATCATTTTATGAGCTTTTGCTCTTGAACCGTTTACTTTTACTTTACCGCCCTCTATGGCTTTTGCAGCCTGGGATCTGGTTTTGTAAAATCGTGCGGCAGATAACCACCTGTCCAGCCTTACTGATTCCTGAGGAGTTTCCATCTTCATTTCCCTATTGTTCTTATGTAGGAACAGATAAAAATAGGGAAAAACATGGAAGAATTCAAGGGTTATTCTGTCCTTTTGGTAAAACAAAAGGCTCATTACTATTGATTGTTATGGGATTTTTTCCGGATTATATTTTCTGCAGATTTTCTGAAGGTGTTAAAATTTTGTCCCGTTTCAGCGTAAGTTTGAATAATCGATCATTTTTGTCAATTTGTTTTACCTGAATGTAGTTTGCAGCTCTCAATAGTTCCTCAATGCTTTGGTAGTTACTTGCCTCTGCAGTGCATATGCTAGGGTAATACATTAAACTGAAATTTGATGCAGTAATTGTAATAAAACCAAACACTAAAACAGTAAAAAGATAATAAGCAGATAAAAAATTATAAAAAACCACTTGACAAATCGTTTTTATTTTCTTACATTCTAATAGTTGATGATAAATTTTAAGTAGTACAGCATTCGCATCTTTAGAACAAACATCATACCTAAATTTCATCATGTAGTAGTGTATCTTCATGTAAGGGGATAATTGTATCCTGAATCAATAAGGATTCTCCCTAAGCAAGACAGATACGCCGAAAAAAAAGCCAAATTCCGAATTTAAGGGGGAATTTGTGAAGCATGTTAGAGTGA
>JAGGVB010000221.1 GCA_021158245.1 bacterium
AAGGTGATAATACAACAAAAGCTTAAAAAAAAATCAAATAAAAAAAGCCTTCCGTTTTTGTGTATTAGGAAGGCTTTTTAAAAATCTAATCGGTTTACACTCTTTTTAATTAAATTATTCCAAACTGCTTTCCCAGTTTGCCGAATGTTTCCAGAACAATATCCAGTTCTTCATCTGTATGAGTTGCCATGTAGCTTGTACGTATAATTGCTTCTCCAGGAGGGACTGCAGGAGTTATTGACGGATTAGCAAAAATACCGTTATCAAAGAGAAGTTTCCAGAATCCCATACATGTGTTCTCATCGCCTATTTTGATAGGAATAATAGGAGTTTTACTTGCACCTGTATCAAATCCCAGGCTTTGAAAACCTTCTCTCATTTTTTTAGTGTTTTTCCAGAGTTTATCAATTCGCTCAGGTTCTGATTCAATTATGTCAAGGCATGCAATAACAGTCGCGACTGCTGAAGGAGGCATACTTGCACTGAAGATAAGAGCACGTGCATTATGTTTTATAAAGTGGATAATCGCTTCGTCAGCAGCAACAAAACCGCCGAGGCTTGAAAAGGACTTGCTGAACGTACCCATTGTAATATCTATTTTATCTTCAAGCCCGTAATATTCCGGAGTGCCTCGGCCGTGTTTTCCGAGCACTCCTACTGAATGAGCATCATCTACATAAATACGTGTATTGTATTTTTCTGCAAGTTCAACGATTTTAGGAAGGTCAGCGATATCTCCCTCCATACTGAATACACCGTCAGTCACAATAATCTTCCCTTTGTCAGTATCCTGATTTGCCTTAAGCATTTTTTCAAGATCTTCCATATCATTATGGCGGTATTTAACTATTTTCCCGAAAGCCAGCCTGAATCCGTCAACAATAGAAGCATGATCCGCTCTGTCAGTAAAAGCAATGTCTCCCTTGCCTACAAGTGATGATATGGCACCTTGATTAGTCTGGAATCCAGTACTAAAACAGAGAGCAGCTTCTCTGTTTAAAAATTTTGCAAGACGATTTTCAAGCTCAACGTGAATGTCAAGGGTTCCGTTTAGAAACCGAGAACCTGTACAGCCGCTGCCGTATTTTTTTGTAGCTGCAACAGCAGCTTCAATTACTTTCGGGTGGCCTGCAAGCCCCAGGTAGTTATTGGATCCTATCATAATCATTTTTTTACCATGAATTATAACCTCTGAGCCGGGTCCGGATTCAATGGGCTGAAAATATGGATAAAACCCTGCTTCCATTGCTTCTTTGGCTTTTGTGAAATTATAACACTTCGAAAAAATATCCACTGTATGCTCCTCTTGTTAATGATACTTCCTAAGCAGTTCCAATCAATTTACAATCAAATTATTAATATTATGACACAAAAAATTTCTCTAAAATCACAAGAGCTTTATACATATTCATTGTAATTAAAAAATGGGAATAGTATAAACTTAGAAAATATAAACAATGGAAATATTTATGTCAATAGAAACATAGATAAATTTTATTTAAATTTTGAATATAATTTAAATTTAATAACCACTTAAGATTGCATTTTTAAAAGAATTTTTATAAATATCATGCGATATTTTCCGGCTATTTTTTCCGAAGTTATAATTAATTTCCTATTATTGAAGATTTTTATAAACATAAAGGAATGCTGCCTAATTTAATTAATTTCATGGATTTTAAATCTTTTATTTTGTATATTTAATCGAGAGAATTTTATGAAATTATAATTGATGTAGAGTGAGGATAACGGGAAAAGGAGTTCGGTTAATGACCCAGATGATAGAAGCGAGGGCAGGAAGATTGACACCTGAGATGCAGATTGTTGCGCGGGATGAGAAAATAGATCCGGAGCTTCTCAGAGAGAGGATTGCAAAAGGTGAAGTAATTATACCTAAGAATCGTTTACATGATATTCACCCTATTGGAATAGGAACAGGATTAAAAACAAAAGTAAATGCAAATATAGGTACATCCACAGATTATCTTGATATTGATAATGAAATAGCAAAGGCAAGGGCTGCCGTAGAAGCAGGGGCTGATGCAATTATGGACCTGTCAACAGGTGGTGATATAAAGGAAAATCGCAGAAGAATTATGAGTGAGGTAACCGTTGTTATAGGAACAGTACCGATTTATGATGCAGCTATTTCTGTTGTGGAGTCCAAAGGTGCAATTGTCAAAATGACTTCTGACGATCTTTTTTCAGTAATAGAAGATCAGGCAAAAGAGGGAGTTGATTTTTTTACTGTACACTGCGGGCTTACACGTGCAGCTTTTGACCGTTTGAAGAATCAAGGCCGCACTATGGATATTGTAAGCAGGGGCGGATCTTTTCTTGCTACATGGATGGTTGCAAATGACAGAGAGAACCCTCTGTATGAAGATTTTGACAGACTCTTGGAAATCTGCCGTGAGTATGATATTACATTGAGCCTCGGAGACGGCCTGAGGCCCGGTGCAATTGCCGATGCAACAGACAGAGCACAGATAGAAGAACTTCTAACTCTCGGCGAATTAACGCAGAGAGCATGGGAAAAGGATGTACAGGTTATGATCGAAGGGCCCGGGCATGTACCGCTTAATCAGATAAAAACAAATATTCAGATTGAAAAAAAGTTGTGTAATAATGCCCCGTTTTATGTGCTGGGCCCTCTGGTTACGGATATTGCTCCGGGATATGATCATATTACATCTGCAATAGGCGGAGCAATCGCTGCGGAAGCAGGCGCTGATTTCCTCTGCTACGTTACAGCAGCAGAACACCTTAAGCTTCCCAATGTGGAAGAAGTGCGCCAGGGAGTCATTGCAACACGAATTGCTGCACATGCAGCGGATATTGCAAAGGGAGTTCCCGGAGCAATGGAGTGGGACAACAGAATGTCTCAGGCAAGAAAAAACCTTGACTGGGATGAGCAGATTCGAATTTCAATTGACCCTGAAACAGCAGCGAGATTAAGAGCAGAAGGCAAACCGGAGCTGAATGAAGTGTGCTCAATGTGCGGTGAGTACTGTGCGGTCAGGCTTGTAAGCGAACTGCTGGAAAAGGGAAAGTAATGGGATATCATAAGCCAATTTTTTATAGAGACAATAAAGGAAGCATGGAAATGGAAGAAGTGAAATCACAAGTTGTTACATATCCCGATCCTGTTTTGAGGCTTGAGGCTGAGCAGGTTAGTGATATAACAGATGAAATTAAAAAGCAGCTTGATGAGATGGTAGAGATAATGTATGAAGCAGATGGTGTTGGCCTTGCCGCACCGCAGATAGGCGATTCGAGAAGAATTGTTGTCCTGGATATCGGTGACGGCCCGATAAAAGTGATTAATCCTGAAATTATTGAAAAAAGCGATGATCTGGATACGGAAGAGGAGGGATGCCTGAGCCTTCCCGGTATTACCGTTAAAGTAAAACGGCCTGTACAGATATCAGTTAAATGTATTGATGAAAATGGTAAAGAGATTGTTTACAATGCAGATGGCCTTATGGCAAGAGCTTTTCAGCATGAGATTGACCATTTAAACGGAATTTTGATAATTGATCATACATCTTCTGCGCACCGGGCTCTGCTTCGTACAAAATTGCGTAAACTGGAAAAAGAGTACAGAGAACGAAAATAAAATGACGTTTTCGGAGTAAGTTTGAAAGAACAGGGACAATTAACAAAAGGACTTTTACAGGGGATTCCGGTTTCAGAAGGAATTGCCATAGGAAAGGTGTGGCTCCTTAAAAGTCCGTGGGATGAGGTTAGATCATTTACAATTGCTCCTGAAAATATTAAAATAGAAATACTTAGATTTGAAAAAGCATGCGATGAGGTGGCTGAACAGCTTAAAGAGTACCAGGATAGAGTTGAATTGGAGATAGGTAGTGACGAAGCCCAGATTTTTAATGCTCATTTCGCGATATTAGAAGATCCGACACTTAAGGATGAGGTACCTCGGCAGATACAAGATAAGTTCATAAATGCTGAGTCTGTGCTGAAAGACAGTATTGAGAAGCTGACCCATACTTTTAATTCCATGGAAAATGAGTTTTTCCGAAGCCGCATTGATGATATTAGAGACGTGGGTGAACGGATTTTAAGGGCTCTGTTGCGCAGTGATAAAGAAAAGCATCCGTTTTTTGAAGAGACAATCCTGGTATCCCACACTCTTTCACCCTCTGATACTGCAAGAATATCGAATGAGAAAATTATAGGCTTTGTTACAGAAGTAGGAGGCATTACATCCCATGCATCTATTCTTGCACGCTCCCTCGGTCTGCCTGCAGTGGTCGGAGTAGAGAAAATAATACGCAGTGCTTCAACAGGCGATATAATAATTGTTGACGGAAATTCCGGAATAGTATTTTTAAATCCTCATGAAAAAGTACTGAAGGGATACAGGAAGCGTAAAAAACAATTTGATGTATATTGGGAGCGGTTATCCAAAGACATCGACCTTCCATCTGTAACTGCTGACCATGTTGATATTTTGCTTCAGGCAAACATATCTATGACAGCAGATTTGAGTATGGCTGTACGCTATAAAGCTCAGGGTATAGGGCTTTTCCGTACAGAGCTGCCTTTTTTAATTGCAAGCCGTTTATTAAACGAAGAAGAGCAGTTTACAATTTACAAAACAATTGTTGATGCAATGCAGGGAAAGGATGTAACAATTCGGACCCTTGATCTCGGAGGAGATAAATTTCTGCCTTTTCAGGGGGTGGAGAGAGAAAAAAATCCATTTATGGGATGGAGATCAATAAGAATTTCACTTCTTGAGAGAGATGTCTTTAAGGTACAGCTTAGAGCTATTTTACGTTCAAGTGTATTTGGAAAGGTAAAAATACTTTTCCCTATGATTTCAAGCATAGAAGAAGTTGTTGAAGCAAAAGAGGTGCTGAGCGAAGTAATGGATGATCTCGATAAAGAGGAAATATCTTTTGATAGGGATATTAAAACAGGTGTCATGATTGAAGTACCGAGTGCAGCAATCATGGTTGAGAGATTTCTTGAATATTTTGATTTTATCAGCATAGGTACTAATGATCTTATTCAGTACACGCTTGCAGTTGACAGAAATAATGAAAGAGTTGCTAAATTTTATCAGCCTCTGAATCCATCTGTTCTGTATCTTGTGGAGAAATCCATTAAAGCGGCAAATAAACAGGGCAAAGAAGTTTCTGTGTGCGGAGAGATGGCGGGTAATCCTCTCTATACACCTATGTTTATCGGATTTGGGCTGAGAAGGTTCAGTATGAGCCCGCTTATGCTTCCGGAAGTAAAAGAGAGGGTCAGGTTTATTACTGTAAAAGAGTGTGAAGATATTGCAGAGAAGATTATGAAAATGCACTCAACCGCTGAGATTGAAAAACTTTTATGGGATTTTAATAATGAGATAAATAAAAGGCAGGAGGTTCCTTTTATTGATAAATACAACCTTGACTTTGAAGGAACAGAGTAATTTACAGGTTATTTATTAATTACCCGTTTTACAGGAAAATAATTATCGTATGCGAAAAAGTTAAAATAGGTACTGAAAATTCTTGACTTTAAAAGAAAAAATAATTAAAATAACAACCCATGGCGGTGTAGCTCAGCTGGTTAGAGCAGCGGAATCATAATCCGCGTGTCCGGGGTTCGAATCCCTGCACCGCTACAAAGAAAAAGATATGTAGAAATTAACTTTTTTAATGCGGCCTCTGATAAATAAAGAAGGCCGTTTTTTTTTATTATGGAAAAACAAATATTTGAAAACAATTTCATTGATTTTGCATCAGGACAAAATCTGATCTTTCCGGAACAGAAAATAGTTGTTGCTGTTTCCGGAGGGCCCGATTCTATAGTACTGCTGCATCTTTTATATCAAATAAAGAAAAGATACAGGCTTAAACTTGCTGTAGCCCATCTTAATCACTGCCTTAGAGGAGAAGAATCTGACAGAGACGAAGATTTTGTCAGGAATCTCGCTGAGAAATACGGCATTATGTATGTTTCGCAAAAATCTGATGTCAAAAAATTTTCAAAAGAGAATCGGTTTTCCATTGAAGAGAGTGCCAGAAAAGTAAGATATGCTTTTCTTGAGTCTGTAAGGCAAAAGCTGATGTTTGACAGCATTGCGACAGGGCACAATGCAAATGATCAGGCTGAAACTATCCTGATGAATCTTGCAAGAGGTTCCGGTATAAGAGGCCTGGGCGGTATAAGGAGTAAACGGGGCTGCATTATAAGGCCTTTATTGTTTGCTGAACGAAAAGAGATAGAAAATTATGCATATAAACTAAATCTTCCTTATGTAATAGATTCTTCTAATGTCAGCCAGGAGCATAAAAGAAACAGGTTTAGAATGAAAGTTTTTCCTGCAATTCAGGAAGCATCGGGGCATGATGCGGTCAGCAGCATTGCAAAGACAGGACGTATTGTTCAGGATGCCTTTGACTTTCTTGTGCATGAAGCGGAAAATGCATACAGACAGATTGTAATTCAGGAACATTCCGATGAAATTATTCTTGATATTGTGGGTTTTATATCTTATTTTAGAATAATTCAGGAAATTATGCTTATAAGGGTCGTTGAGGAATTTTTCGGCTGCAGAGAACAAATATCAGTTCATTTAATAAACAGGCTTATTAACCTGATACGGAACGGGAAAAGCGGATCTGTTGTTGAGATTGGTAGTTCCTTAAAAGCTTATAAAAGTGGGAGTACACTGGCATTTATTAATAATACCAGGCCTATTGAGGACATTATAATAGAGACAGGGAAAAGTTACACGATCCCTGGTACATTGCAGACATTCAGCACTTATCTTATTAAAAAGGAAGAAGCAGCCATTTCTTTCTCTGAAAACCCCTTTGTTGAATATGCGGATTTTTCCAAATTAAACAGTCAGTTAAAAATTAGATCATGGCTGCCCGGTGACTGGTTTGTGCCTCTTGGTATGAAAAAGAGGAAGAAGATAAAGGATTTTTTTATTGATGAGAAAGTACCTGTATACAAGAGGCATTCTGTACCTTTGCTTACAGACGGTACTCAAATTGTGTGGATAGCAGGTAAGCGCCTTGATGACAGATATAAAATAACAGAAGATACCGAAATTATTCTTAAATTAGAACTTAAAGAGAAAAATTGATATAAATATAAAACAGGATAAAATATACTATGGCAGAACAACAGAAGAATAAAAACAGTTCTTCCGACAATAAGAATAATTTTCAATGGAAGAAAGCCACAAGAACACTATTTTTCTGGATAATACTTTTTTTGGGAGCAGCTTATATCTTTCAGCTTTTCAGTTCTCAGAAGACACGGGAAGTGGAGGTTACATTTTCAGAATATCAGCAATATCTGCAGAGCAATGCAATTGAAAAAGCAAATATTCAGAGTGGTATATTTCATGGTGTGCTTAAATACGAAGAGAGCCTGGTGCAGGGCAATAATGTTGAAAAGTTCAAGAGGTTCAGAACAAATCTGCCCTTTATAGACAGAAACATGGTAGAGCAGTGGGATGCTAAAGGCTTTAAATATGAATTTAAAAAGAAACCTGCTGAGATCTGGAATTTCATTATACCTATGCTGCCGTGGCTTCTTCTAATTTTTCTTTATTTTTTCTTTATTAAACGTATGCAGTCAGGCGGAGGCACAAAAGGCATTTTTAATTTCGGCAAGAGCAGGGCAAAAATGCTTAATGCCAATATGACGAAGGTCACATTTAAAGATGTTGCTGGAGCAGATGAGGCAAAGCAGGAGCTTCAGGAGATAATAGAATTTTTAAAAAATCCCCAGAGGTTTCAAACACTTGGCGGCCGTATTCCCAAAGGCGTACTTCTTTTGGGGCCTCCGGGCACAGGAAAAACTCTTCTTGCGAGAGCTGTAGCCGGAGAAGCAGGGGTTCCCTTTTTCAGTCTTTCCGGAGCTGATTTTGTTGAGATGTTTGTGGGAGTAGGTGCTTCAAGGGTAAGAGACCTTTTTGAACAGGGCAAGAAAAGCGCTCCATGCATAGTTTTTATTGATGAAATAGATGCTGTAGGCAGGCACAGGGGAGCAGGGCTCGGCGGCGGGCATGATGAGAGAGAACAGACATTAAACCAGCTCCTTGTTGAAATGGATGGATTTGAGACTAATGAGGGCGTGATACTTCTTGCGGCTACAAACCGTCCGGATGTTCTTGATAATGCACTTTTAAGGCCGGGCAGATTTGATCGTCAGGTTGTTGTTGACAGGCCTGACATGAGGGGAAGAGAAGGAATATTAAAAGTGCACACAAAAAAGATACCCCTTGCCAAAGATGTAAAACTTGACATTATAGCTAAGGGTACTCCGGGTTTTTCCGGTGCGGATATTGCAAATCTTGTAAATGAAGCAGCCCTTCTTGCAGCAAGGAAAGGCCAGAAAAAAGTATTCATGCCGGATTTTGAAGAAGCTAAAGACAAGGTTATGATGGGTGTGGAACGGAAAAGCATGTTAATCAATGATGAAGAAAAGAGAAGTACTGCTTATCATGAATCCGGCCATGTCCTTGTTTCAAAATTTATTAAGGGCTCGGATTCTGTACACAAGGTGACAATTATACCAAGAGGCAGGGCACTCGGATTGACATCTTTTTTGCCGATTGATGAAAAACACAACTATACAAAAACTTACTGCAAAGCACTTCTTGCTCACATTCTCGGAGGGCGGGCTGCAGAACTCCTCATTCTTAACGAATTGAGTACAGGAGCAGGAAACGATATTGAGAAAGCAACTGAGATAGCAAGAAAAATGGTGTGTGAATGGGGTATGAGTGACAAACTCGGGCCTGTTACTTTCGGTAAAAAATCAGAAGAGATTTTTCTCGGCAGAGAAATATCCCAGCATCGTGATTACAGTGAAAAAACTGCAATACTGATTGATGAAGAGATAAAAACAATTGTAAATGAAGCAGCTGATATGTCCTTTAAAATTTTAAAGGATCATGTAGATATTCTTCATCGCCTTGCAGAGGTGCTGCTTGAACGGGAGACACTGGACGGCGAAGAGGTTGATTTAATCATAGATGGAAAAACTCTCCCGGATAAAATTAAAACAAATTCCAGAAAGCGTAAAACTCCCGGCAGAGCAAAAGCGCGGAAACCTGCGGCAACTAAAGCATCGGGGAAAAAGGACAAAAAGGCGTAGTTTTTAATTGACGGCAGAGACAGCATCCAATGGAACCGGTAAATGTTGTTTATAATATTGGCATTATCACAGGAATATTATTCTGTATCTCAATATTCCTGTTTTATCTGAGCAGAATTGCTGTCTTTTTTAATAGAAAAAGATTTAAATTAACTTTATATTCTGTATGGTCAGCAGGCCTGATTCTGATTGTTTTGCTTCTTCTTCTGCATGGGAAAAAAGAATTCCGTACACGAGTGTCCTATTTCCCGCTTTTTGATAATACTAACCTTAACAGTATTTTTTATGCAGATGCAGCGAACCGGTTTACTGATGATAAGTGCAAAAAAGATATCCTGGTTTATCCTGTTGATTGGTATTTTTCATCTCTGCATCCTGATTCTGTTAGCAATATTGAACATATAAGACGAAGAGCCGAAAAATTTGGACTTGACTATATTGTGTTTGTATCAATTGAAAAGGCCGGAAATAAAAAGGTTAAATTTGTTATTTACAATGCAGAAGAAAAGGCTTTAAAGGATTCTGTTTATTCAGAATATGATTATAAAAGCATTATTTCCGGCGTTCGAAAGATTTCAGAAATTTTAAAAATAGAATTAAATGATTCTGCATCATTTAAATTTATTCCTTCCTGTAAAATCCACTCTTATTCAATCGGCCGAAAAGCTCAGCTTGAGAATAATTATAAAAAAGCTGCTGAAAGTTTCCAAAATTGCCTTTCGGTAAAGGATAACTTTAATGTCCGCCTGTTATATGCCCGCTGTTTAATTGATGAGGGGTTTGAATGTATGCGTAGAGGTGATTCAGGAGATTACTATTTTATACTTGCAAGAGATGCTTTGAGAAAGGCAGATAAATCGTTTGTAAATAACCCTGATTACAATCTTCTTTGGGCGGAGCTTTACATTTATAAGGAGATGTGGAATAAGGCCTCTCTAAAACTTAAAAAGGTTTTTAAATACAACCGGAATATTCCGGAAGCGTATTTTTTTCTTTCACGCCTGCACAAGTCAAGATACAAAAATATAAGCTACGGCAGTAAAATAAAATTGCTTAAAAAAGCTGTGTATCTGAATCCTGCATATAAAAAGGCCTGGCTGTCCCTTGCACAAAATCTTTTTGCAAAAGGCTTTTATAAAGAAGCTGAAAAGAGATACGGAGAATTGATTTCTTTAATACCTGAGTGCCCGGGTGCTTATATCGGCCTTGCTGCAATTTCAGCATCGAAAAACAATATTGAGGGGCTGTTGGATATTTATAAGAAGTTAATATCTGCAGATCCTGATGACGGCCTGCCTTATTATAACCTTGGAATCCTTTTATGGAAGACAAAAGATTTTGATAAATCTGAAAAGTTATTTCAAAAAGCAGTATCTCTGAACGGCTCTGTAAACAGTTATTTCTATTTGGGATTAATTGAATCTGAAAAGGGCAATAAGATACAGGCTCTCAAATATTTTCAAAAACGTGTTTCTCTCAGCACAGGTGTTGATGACCATTTTGCAGATGTGGCTGGGGATAAAATAAAGGAACTGCTTTCTACGGAGAAAAAAGGTGAATAGCCGCAGAATATTATGCAGAGGGAAAGCCCTCGATTTTTCTAAACGTACCTGTATAATGGGTATATTAAATGTAACTCCTGATTCGTTCTCTGACGGAGGTTTGTTCTATGATAAAGAAAAAGCTGTGTCCCATGCTCTTGAAATGGCCGGCCAGGGTGCTGATATTATAGATATCGGGGGGGAATCAACGAGGCCGGGAGCCGATGAAATCTCAATTGATCAGGAGATTGACAGGGTTGTGCCGGTCATTGAAGCTTTAAGAAATCAGTCTGATATTATAATATCGATTGACACATACAAGTCAAAAACGGCAAGATATGCACTTGAGGCCGGAGCTGATATTATCAATGATATAAGCGGGCTTAATTTTGATCCTGAAATGTCAGAAGTTGCGGCAAAGTACGATACGCCTGTTATTATTATGCATATAAAAGGTACTCCGAAAAATATGCAGAATAACCCCCATTATAATAATCTTATAGATGAGATTAAAGGCTATCTCAAAAACAGTATTAAAAAAGCAGTTGAAGCCGGAATCAACAGGCAAAAAATTATCATTGATCCGGGAATAGGGTTTGGAAAGAGTGTTAAAGATAATTATATTATACTAAATCGGCTTAATGAATTTTTAGATATTGATTGCCCTGTACTAATGGGAGTTTCGAGGAAATCTTTTATAGGTAAATTGTTGGATTTATCTGAAAATGAACGAATTATGGGCACTGCTGCTGCTGTTGCCGTAAGTGTTGTAAACGGGGCGGACATTGTCCGCGTACATGATGTTGCTGAAATGGCAGAAGTGGTCAGAGTGGCTGATTCAATAAAAAGGCCGTATGATCTGACACTTTAGCATAAAGGGAATAAATCGTGAATTTCAATATTTTCCATATAGGATTTCTTCCTGTCACGTTTATTGATCTGCTGGATATTCTGCTTGTTGCATTAATCCTTTATAAACTATATTTTATTATGCATAAAACAAGAGCTGTTCAGATGTTTATAGGATTGATTATTATTTTTAGTATATCTTTTCTTGCTGAAGCTCTTAACATGCAGGAAACAACCTGGATTTTCCGTAATCTTCGTACAGTGTGGATAATAGCATTTGTTATCCTGTTTCAGCCTGAGCTGCGAAGAGTATTAACTTTGATGGGGCAGAGTAAATTTATCAGATTCTTTACAAAGGAACAGAACAGTCAGGTAATTGATGAAATTGTGCAGGGCGCTGTAGAGTTGAGAAGAAGAGGATATGGTGCATTAATGGTTTTTATGAGGGATACTGGATTGAGGACAATTGTTGAGAGCGGAATTGCTCTGGAATCAATGGTCAGCTCTTCACTGATAGTTTCGATATTTAATCCAAGGTCTCCGCTTCATGATGGAGCAATCGTCATAAGTAATGATATAATAAAAGCTGCAAAATGCATTTTACCCTTAACGCGAAATCCTACTGCAGAACACAGATGGGGTACAAGACACCGTGCAGCTCTCGGTATATCGGAAGAAACTGACGCTGTAGTACTTGTCGTTTCCGAAGAAACCGGAAAAATTTCCATTGTGGAAAACGGAGATATGAGATTCGATCTTAACAAGGAAGAACTTCAGCATCAGTTAAAACAAGCTCTAAGAATTGAAAAAATAGTGTCGTGATATGAAAATAATAATAATGAATATTAAGCAAACAGCATTTTTCCTGAGAAGGAATTTTCCTCTTCTGTTTTTTCTTATAGCTGTATTCTGTATTGAAGTAAAAGCCTCAAATTTATCTTCGGAAAAGATACTTTTAAAATTAGATTCAACATCCGTAAACGGCCAGACCTCACCTAATGGAAATATCTCAGATCAGAGTATAATATTTGTACTTTCTTCGAGCGATACAATAAGCGTTGCGTTTATCAGCAAATCAGGCAGCAGAACAGATATTCCCGCTTTTATTTATGATACACCTCTCGGACTTGATACCACAGCTCAAATTACCGGGGGAAATGAGGATCTGCTGAAATTGGCTGTTGTTAAAAAAGTAGGAAAGGCCGGATCAAAGAATCTTTTCAGAATTATTACAGGACCCATATTAAATAATATGCAGGAGGAAAAAGCCTATATTGAAATCACAGGTGAAAATCCCGAGCAGATAATTAATCCAAGACAAATTCAAGGTTTTTTAAGCGGGGCAGCGCAGAAATCATCAATCAGTTCAAAATCAAGAATGCCTGGTTCTGAAAAGATAAATTTAAATTATACTAAAAACAGGGTAAAAATATATATCAGAAAAGAAGGGCTGTATGCTGTTAGCGGAAAAGATCTCGAAGACAAGGGCTGGGATATAAGCAGAATAAACCGTAATTATTTAAGATTGTATAATCTCGGAAGAGAAATTCCCATAGAAATAATAGGTTCAAAAAAAAGAGGGCTGCAGAGAGACGATAAAATTGTATTCTTTGGGGAAAAATTATCAGATATTGATGTAACTCATTACAGGCCGCTGACAATGTATTCTTTGGAAAATGTATACATACTTGAACTGTCTGACTCCCCTGGGTTGAGATTTTCACAGGAAGAGGGTATGATAAAAAGCTCTTCGGGTGAACCCTTTTCCTATCCCTTTACAAAAAAAGTATATGATAAAAATAGCCTTATCAGGCTTAGAAATGCAAATTTTGCAAAACCTGAAGAACATTTGGTGTATTCCGGAGCAATTAACGGCGGTGAAAAATGGGAGAGTTCAGTAACACTGCCTGATCCTGATATTTGGTCTACCTTATATGTAAAATTTAAAATGATGGTTAGAGGAGATGCTGTAAATCAGGAAGAAGCTAATCCTGTTGATGTATATCTCGGAGGAAGGTTAATTGCATCCGGAGAGTGGACAGGTGCAAATTTATCTATGATTCAAAGTTCAGACTTCAGCCCCGCATTTTTGGATGAAGAAGGGAAAAACAGCATTACTGTAATCAACAGGTCTTCCGGAGGAGAGTTTTCACCAATGTATGTGGATTGGTTTGAAATAACATACCCCCGGCTGTTTAAAGCTGATGAGAATTTCCTCAGGTTCAGAGCTCCTGAAAAATACTCGGGGGCTTTCTGCAATTTTACAATTGAAAATTTTTCTTCCCCGGATATTATACTGTTTAAAAAAGATATAAGCAGAATTATAGGGGGAGTTGTAAAAAGCGTTACAGACTCTCTTAATAATAAAACTTTTACACTTTCTTTTGAAGACAGTATTGTATCTCCTGATGCAGAGTACCTTGCAGCAACTGTCAGATCACTTTTAATGCCTGACAGCATAAATAGTATACAGTTTCCTGCTTCATTTCTTGCAAATAACAGAGCGCCTAATATAATTATTGTGCCTGTTGATTCATTCCTGACTGATATTAACAGGCTTGTAAAGTATAGGGATGAGAATGGTATAAAAAGCGCGGTTGTGATGCTTGATGATATTTACAATGAGTTCGGATACGGTATTCCCGGACCGGAACCGATCAGGCTTTTTCTGAGATGGGCATATAATGTGTGGAATCCTAAGCCTGTAACTGTGCTTCTTGCAGGAAGCGGTACCTTCTGGGGAAGAAAGTCTCAGTCAGAGGGAAATCTGATCCCTGTCCCAATATTCCATTCAATTAAATTCGGAGCTTGCGCTGCAGATCATTTTTACAGTTTGCTGGAGGGAGGCGATAATAAACCGGACCTCGGAGTGGCACGTTTTCCTGTAAAAACTATAGAAAATTTGAAAACTATTGTTGATAAAACAATCGAGTATGGGAATGTTCCTGCTCAGCAGTGGCAGAACAGTTACTGCTTTATTGCTGCAGGAGGGCACGGAAATATTTTTCTATATCAGACAGAAGAATTTATTTCAAAAGATATTTCGCCTGATCTGAGTCCTGTAAGGCTTTATTTAAGCTCTGCTAAAGGTGCGTCCTATGTAGGCACAAGGGATAATCTTGTATCATATATTAATAACGGGCTGTTTTTGCTGAATTTCAGAGGGCACGGAGGCGGAGCTGTATGGTCAGACGGAGGTACGTTTGTAATAGAAGATATGGACCTGCTTCACAATAAAGGGAAGTATCCGTTTGTAACGAGCATGACATGCTTTACAGCGGATTTTTCCTCAACGCGTGAAGGCCTTGGAGAAAGCATGCTGGTTTCAAAAGATAAAGGTGCTGTTGGCTTCTGGGGTGCTACTGGAGTAGGCTGGATATTTAATGATTATAATCTTCTTACGGAATTTTTAAGAGTTATGCGTACGGAACCGGACATGTATGTCGGGGAGATGATAAAAGAGGCTAAGAGAAATTTCCTGACATTGTACGGCGGAAGTATAGCAAGGTCTGATGCATATCAATACACGCTTCTCGGCGACCCATGCCTTAAACTTGCATTCCCTTCTGAATATGCTGATGCAGTACTTGAAAAAAGGGCAGTCTCTGATTCGGTTATTATAAAAGGAAATTCCACAGGATCCCAATCTAATGTTAATATTGAAATTACAGGTAGTGATCTTCAGCCTGTATACAAAACTGATTTTACATTTATGAGTAATAAATGGAAAACAGCTATTCCTGTGCCTGATACTTTGAAATCCGCCTCAGAAACAGGTGGAGTAAGAATCTGGGAGAAGAACGCTCAATCCGATAATGGTAAACACAAGTATATCCCATTCTCATTATCAGAAAGTTATTTTGATTCCTTAGAAACTGATCCCCTGATTGTTAACCCGGGGTTTAAATTCAGAATTTCCATTTTAGCTGATTCAGAAGAATCTATTGATTCTATGTGGTGCAGGATAACTAATCCTTCTGCAGATATTTCTTTAATGCAGCGTACTAACAGCCGGAGATTCGTCACAGATAAACAATTCGGGCCATATGAACCGGATTCGGATATAATTTTAAATTTTTACTATGTAACAGATCAAAAAAGAAAAACAGAGAGTGATGTTTATAAAATACATATTCCGGGAATGCCTGATTTGAGCTGCAGAAGAGTAGAACTGACCGGTACTGATGAGGTGCTGCTCTCGGCTTTTATTGCAAATACAGGGGCATCAGGCGTAGATTCATTGGTTGTAAAGTTCATCTGCCCTGATTTATCCTTCACAAGTTTTGATACAATATCAATAGGCAAGGATTCATTTGAAACTGCAGAAGTACCGTTTTCTCCGGTTCCGGGAAATTTGAATATCTCAATAACAGTTGATCCCGAATCTGAAATCGGGGAGACAAACGAGGAGAACAATAACTCAGATTTTAAATTGATCCCATCAATATTTAATGTGACTAATAAATCCGGTACAATATCGGGTTCTGTAAAAGATACAGTCGGAGTTGAGGGAATTGGATACTGTTTTATTCCTCCTGAAAGCGGGATTGAGAACTGGTGTGTAAGGATATCAAAGAGTACGGATCCTGTTCTGTATCAGCAGAATGGTGTGGATATTAAATTTACAAAAGATACTCAATGCAGCGGTACGGTTATTCTTCCTGTTTCAGACGATTATAAAAAACCTGCTTTGTACAGATGGAGTGAAGCTTCCAAAAGATGGATTATATGCAGCGGTGTTGTTAAAAAAACTAAAGTTATTGCTACTGTTTCCATGCCCGGCAGTTTTTCAGTCAGGGAGCAATCAGATGATATCCCGCCGGGAATTGAAATTCAGGTTCAGGGGCAGCCCTTTGCGTCAGGGAGTTATGTAGCAGAAAATCCAACTATAACGATACTTGTTGAAGATAGTTCAGGCGTAAATATAAATCCTGATAAAATAAATATATATCTTGATGATATTCCTGCAAATAAATCAGAGATTGTAATCCCCGACAGTGTTAAAAATCCAAGGTCATTAACGGTTTTATACAGGCCTTGTCTTGAAGATGGAGAGCATTACCTTGTTGTAACAGCCGAGGATGTAAATGGCAACGAGAAAAAAACAGAACCTGTTGAACTTCTGGTATCGTCACGATTTGAAATAAAATATTTGGGAAATCATCCCAATCCGTTTTCTCCTTTTAAGGAAAAGACCATTTTTGCATATATCCTGACAGGCCCTGCAGAGAAAGTTTCACTGAAGATATTTACCGTATCAGGCAGACTTGTAAAAGAATTTGATGATTATTTGATGCATGGTGCTGATTACCATGAGATTGAATGGGACGGCAGCGATATGGCAGGAGAAAAAGTCGCAAACGGTGTCTATTTTTTCAGTATTGAAGCTGAATCAGATAAGGGGAAAGAGGTGGTAAGGGGGAAGATTGCAATTATTCAATAAATTATTATTTAAGATAAACAATAGGGTCTTATCCTTCATTATCGTATTTTTTCTTGTACCTGTTCTGTTTGCAGGTGATTACGGAGCGTCGTTTCTTAGAATCGGTGTAGGCCCGAGAGCACTTGGTATGGGTAGTGCTTTCTGCAGCCTTTCAGATGATGCCTCTTCTTTTTTCTGGAATCCTGCAGGTTACGGGCTACTTAAAAAAAGAGAAGCTGCAGAGATGTATGGGCCTCAGTTCGGTACAATTGCTGATCCAATGGCAAATTTTAATGCGATCAGTATTGGTATACCATTAAAGAACAATGCGACAATTGCGGTAAACTGGGTAAGGCTTGCCATTGATGATATCCCTCTTTACGGTGATCTTTCAGGAAATTCCTATTATGAGAGGCTTCACAACCTTTCACTTCGGCCTACAGGAGAAAAAGAGGGCTCTATAAGCGATGCTGAAGATGCTATTATTTTTTCATTTGCGAAGCTTAACACTTTAAGAATTGATCTTGGCTGGATTTACAATGATTTTATAGTGGATGTCCCTTTTGGAGTCAATTTTAAGTGGATACATCAGGCTCTCGGAGAATACAAGGCTTCAGGGTTCAGTATTGACGGAGGAGTGCAGTTCCGTATTGATATGGGGAAGACTTTTGATACACAGCATTTGGGAGTGTTCTCTCTCGGGCTTTTTTTAAGAGACATGACCGGATTAACAGTCGGGTGGAATACTAATCACAGAGATGTAGTTCCTGCAAGCCTTGTCTGTGGTTTATCCCAATCAATACCTGTTGCAGGTAAAAAGAATTATCTGACCATATCATACGATTATGACAATCAGTGGTCAGGAGAGAAACGGTTTGGTATTGAGTTCAGCGGGGGAGGGGTTTTTGCTTTAAGGGCAGGAGTGAACGGCAACGGATTTACAGCAGGGGCAGGCATAAAAATATGGAAGTTTCATTGCGATTATGCATTTCTCTCACATGAACTGAATAATCTTCACAGGGTAGGCTGCAGAGTAAATTTTTAAAAAAAGGGGGGTGATTTTACATGCGTAAACTATTATTTTTTTACTTGCTCTTTTTTATAGTAATTGCTATCTTTATACAATCCTGTAATTTAAATCAGGTTTTGGATCTGCCTCAAAGAGTGAAAATAATTGCAAATGCAAGTGAGACATCTGCAGATGAGGTTGGCATTGACGCAGTTCCGGAGAAAAATGCAATTTTAGTACAATGGCGCTGTAATGATGATAAAATGACTATTTCGTACAGGGTTTATCGGTCAAAAACGAAAAAAGGGAAATATGCAGTTGTAACTGTTGTACCTGATACATTCGTTATTGATGAGGCAGTTCTTTTAAATCAAAGATATTATTATTACGTAACAGGTATTTCCGGAAATGGTTCGGAAGGGCCGCAATCAGATACTCTTGATTATAAACTTCTGCAGAAAGCGGTTTGTGTGGAGCCTAACGGAAGCGTTTCAGCAGTACCGGAATTTAAATGGCTTGATCCTAATGAGGAAAATATAAATTTCCTGAGAGTTATTGATTCCGGAACAGGTGATTATATCTGGACATTCCGAATGATCTATAACTATTCCGGTGCCTGGACTTTGGCTTTTAATGTTGACGGATCAGCATCTGTAGATTCGCTGATAAAAGGAAAAGAATATTTATGGCGTGTTGATGTAATAGGATCAGGCAGTAACAGCGGTTCGGAAAGTGCCTGGACGTTATTTAGAATTGAATAAGGGGATATATATGAAAAAGTCATCAGGATTGACAAAAGGTTTTGTTGTAGTGTTTTTAATTTTTTTATCACAGGCACTATTTGCCCAGCAGGGAGTATATCCGCGTGCTGCAAGATACTATCTCGGCACTGAAAACGAACTTTTAATACCTGTAAATGTGTGGGGTTTTGTAAAATCTCCCGGGCAGTACATGGTTCCGAATAACACGGATTTACTTTCTCTTCTCTCTTATGCCGGAGGCCCGCTGGAAACAGCAAAGATAAATAAGATTGTTATTGTGAGAAGCTACAATAATATGGAAAGAACAATTATTCCTGTTAATGTTAAAAAATATTTGAAAACCGGGGATGAAAGGCTTATTCCTGTTATGAAGCCGGGAGATACAGTCATTGTAAAAGGTACTACTTTTCACTGGATACAAAAATTCATTTCTTTCCTTGGCGGATTTGCAGTATTTGCACAAATTTTGTACTTTGTTGCTATTGCCCAGGAACGGTTGAAATAGAAGGAGAGACAGTTGTGAAAGGTATTGTACTTGCCGGCGGATTGGGATCGCGTTTATTTCCTTTGACAAAGGTGACAAATAAGCATTTACTCCCAATTTACAATAAACCGATGATTTACTATCCTATTGAAACTCTTGTGAATGCCGGCATAAAGGATATTCTTATTGTTACCGGAGGTAAGAATGCGGGAGATTTTGTAAGGCTTCTTGGAAACGGCAAAGCATTCGGCCTTAACCACATTAATTTTGTTTATCAGGAAGGTGAGGGCGGTATTGCAGAGGCTTTGGGGCTTGCCGAATATTTTATTGAAAATGACAAAATCGTCGTTATTCTTGGAGACAATATTATTGAGGGAAGTATAAAATCCGCTGTTGAGGATTTTACAAATCAGCCTGGCGGTGCAAAAATATTATTAAAAGAAGTTGACGATCCTGAAAGATTCGGAGTAGCAGAGCTTAAAGGCAGTAAGATTGTAAGTATTGAAGAAAAACCGGATGTTCCAAAATCGAATTATGCGGTTACAGGTATTTATATGTACGACGGGAATGTGTTTAATATAATAAAAGGGTTGAAGCCTTCTGATAGAGGAGAACTTGAGATAACTGATGTGAATAATGCCTATATTCAGCAGGACTCTATGACCTATGATTTTTTAGAAGGATGGTGGACTGATGCAGGTACTTTCGAATCCCTTTTTAAGGCAAGCTGTCTTATTGCTGAAAAAGTTACAAAAACATGAATTGAAAAAAAACTCGTGTTTGTCGGAGGAAATGATGCGTAAATTATATCTTATTTTAGTCGCTGTTATCCTGCTTGCAGTATCAGCCGGATATGGATCCACCCGGTTTGGCGGAAACGGGCTTGTGTACGTTAATTCTGCCAGAGTTGTAAATCAGGGCCATCTATGGTTTTACGGAGGAACGAGGTTTTTCGGAAAGGTGGCAACCGGAACATCTGCATACACATTGTGGAATGTTCAGGGATTTTCCTCGTTTAACTACGGAGTAAACAAGAATTTTGAAATAGGCATTTCACCTGTCTTTTATCAGGACACAAATTCTGATGGTGGAAATGTACTAGACGGCCAGGGTAATGCACCTGATGATCTCTATCTATCTATGAAGATAGGCTCAATAGGTGCTGAGGAGAGCCCGTTTCTTTACGGATTGCAGCTCTATACCCGGATACCTACAGGGAAGGAGCATAATATAATTTATGAGCCTTATTCTGCAGGTACTGTTGAAGTGGGGCTGACAGGCCTTGTATCTTATTTTAGTAATACAGTATTTCCGAAAGACGGATGGTCTCTTCATGCTAATCTTGGCTATCTTAATCATAATGATGTGGGAGTAGAACTCACAGGTAATCCGGCTGATCCAAAACCGCAGGCTATGAGTTCTGAGTTCCTTGCAGGCGCAGGATTTCTCTATCCTGCGGGGACATTCGATTTTTCTGTTGAAATTAATGCAAGAACATTTTTAACAAAACCTCCTGTAACTGCATACAGCAGGGAATTCTGTTCATATCTGACCATTGGAATTTATTACAAACCTTATAAATGGGTTACATTTGAGATGGGAGTAGATATGAAACTTATGTCAGGGGATGAATCTACAGACTGGGCAGGTACAAGCCTCAAATCTCCGCCTTCCAATTTTCCGAATTTCCCTACGTGGAGAGGGCTGCTTGGTGTAAAGCTTGCCATTCTTCCGACAAGCATGTATGTTCCTGAAGATAAGTTAAAGCTGGAAAAGAAAGCAGCAAATCAAAAACAGCTTCTGCAGAGAATGATGGATGAGCAGATCAATACAAATACTGCTGATGAAGAGCTTTTAAGAATTAAAGCAGAAAGAAAAAAAGTTGAGAAAGAACTTGAAAGGCTTCGGAAATTATTGGAAGATGACAAGAAAAAGAAGAAAAAATAGGTAGTTAAGATATTTTTTATCATAAGGTAAAACCCTATCTGTTTCACAGATAGGGTTTTATTGCTAAAAATTATAATATTTTAATAAAGAGGTAATAGGTTGACTCCTGAAAAGAAAATAGTTAGTTTCTTTTTTGTGGTTTTGTTGTTTTTTGTTTCCGTTTCCGTAAATGCACAGGATAAAAATGAAGTCAAAGCATTTTCATACGGTATGCGGCTTTATAATGACGGCCTTTTTGATATGGCTGCTCTGCAGTTTAATGATTTTATTAAAACCTATTCATCAAGCCCGAGAAGAGAAGAGGCTTTTTACCTTGTCGGCAAGTGTGCATTTAAACAAGCCGATTATGATAAGGCTTCAAGAGCATTCCTTGAATATCTGTTAAATTTTCCAAAAGGAAAGAGAGCTGCAATTTCACAGTATTCTCTTGCAGAATGTTTCGAGGCTGAAAATAACCTTGATGGAGCTGTTGAGGCTCTTCAGCGCCTGATACTGGTATATCCGGACAGTGATTTAAAGGAAGAAGCTCTGTTTAAAAAAGCATTTATCCAGATTAAATTAAAGAAGATAAAAGATGCGGAGACTACGTTAATACAATTAAGAGACATATCAAAAGGAGTTTACAAACAAAAAGCTGTTTCTCAACTTGTTAAATTATATATTAAGGATAGGGAATATCGGGCGGCAGATTCAGGGATAAACCAATTGTTGTCTATTTCAAAAAATATGGGAAACAGGTCTGAAGTGCTTATACTATCCTACGACCTTTACAGAAAAACCGGCAGAATCAGCAAAATTATAGATATGTACAATGAATATCTATCTAAAAATAAGCCGGGGGCTAATACGGACAAGCTGTGGCACCTTCTTGGAAAAGCATATTATTCCATAGCAAAAAACAGAGAAGCTTTGGCATGTTTTGACAAGAGTATTTCTTTGTCGGAAAGCAGGGAGTTAAAGGCTGAAGCGCAAAAAAATGCCGGATTAATTTATCTTGATTTAAAGAGATTTAAAAAGGCGGCTCTTTCGTTTAAAGAGGCATCTTTTAATGCAGATAATCACTTTTTAAAAAATAAAATAGATTACTATTTAACTATTGCATACAGCGGAATGAATGAATTTTACAAAGCAGGGCAGGTCTGTGAATCTCTTCTGAATTCAGACAGCCTGAATCCTGATATTAAAAAGCAGTGCATTCTTGCCGATGCTATGTATAATTTTAAAACAGGCGATTTTCTTCGTGCAGTTTCTTTTTATAAAAAATTTACAGAGCTTTATCCTGATGATCCGCTCTGTCCTGCAGTACTTGTTAAATCGGGCAGAATTCTTGCTGATAAAATTAATGACTTTGACGGTGCTGTAAATTGTTTTAGAAAAATTCTGAATGAATACCAAAATTCTGATTTTTTACCGGAAGCTATATATTTATACGCAAGAGTTTTTGAACAGTCCTCCCGTTCCGTAGAGGCGGCAAATCTTTATAAAAGGCTTAAAAGAGATTTTTCATATACACAATGGGCTGATTCTGCAAAAATTCGTGCAGAAAATTTAATTAGTTTGTCTCCTTTGTCATATCAAAAAATATTAATAAAAATGGGCTCTCTTATTAATGCCGCACTTACCGAAGAGGCTGGTGCAAAGATATATCTTGATTTGGCTGGTATATCTTTTTTCAGCCTTAAAGATTATAAAAGTGCTCTGTCATATTATAAAGGATACCTTAAGGAAAAACCGGATATTTCAGGAGAAGATTCAATCCTATACAGAATAGGTATTACCTGCCTGAACCTTTACAAATCGGAAAATAATAAAATTTATGCTGACAGCGCACGTTCTTCTTTAAGACTTGTAATAAAAAAGTACAAATCAAGCCCGTTTGCTGAAAAAGCGGAATTCGCTCTTGCGGAAATAGAAGAGAAAGAAAATCCTCATAACGCTGTCTCTATTTATAGAAAGATTATTAATTCATATCCTGAAGATGCTCAATCTGCAAAAGCCATGCTCTATATTGGGGAGAGATTTGAAGAAGGCGGAAAACCGGATTCGGCGCTCTTTTTTTATCATCGCATTAATTCAAGTTTTCCCGGAACAAGTGAAGCAGAAAAAGCTCTTTATAAAGCCGGTATGCTGAGTTTCACAAATAGAAATTTCAGTGAAGCAGATTCTGATTTTACGGCTTTTGAAAAAAAGTTTCCGAATGATGGGAAAATTTCCCGTATTTATTATGCACATGCAATTCTTTTTGAGGAAAACAATGATCTTAAAACAGCCGAGTTCTATCTAAATGATATTGCAGCAAGATTCCCCTTTTCAGCCTGGTCTGACAGTGCCCGCTACCACCTTGCTTCCATACACATGCAGAAAAAAGAATTCGATGAAGTTATAAACCTATGCTTACAGATGCTTAATTCTGACAGCCTTAAAAAAGCAGGGAACCGGCTTGAGTTAATGAAAGGCCCGGGATTAAATAGAAATAAAATAATCAGAATGCTTGGGAAAGCCTATGAATTAAAGGGCGATTTTGAAAAAGCCAGTTCCGCTTATGGAAAAATGGATATCAGAGTAAACACAGCAGACAGGATGTTCTATTATGAATCTATTGCAGAAATAGCGGAAAAAACGCACAGGTTTCAGGAAGCTGTATACTTATTAACGGAGATATACAATGAGAATCCTGATTCTTATAAGGCTGCCAGATTAGGACGCCTTTTTTTTCGCCTGAAAAAGTTTGCAGAAGCTGAAAAATACCTTGGTTTGGCAATTACAAATACAAAAGAGGACGATGAGAAAATCAAACTTGAATCGGAACTTATTTTATCACTTCTGAAACAGGGCAAGGTGCCGCAGGCAGATGTAAGGATAAAGATGTTTGCGTCAGGCAGAAAATCCAATAAAAGTTATAAAAATTATATTGCAAAATTTCTTCTTGAAAAAGGCAAAGCATATCTTAATGATAAAGAATTTACCCCAGCTCTGACTCAATTTCAAACAATTAAGAAAAAGTATAAAAATACCCCTTATATTGCTGAGGCGGAACTGCAGACAGGGCGTGCTCTTTTAATAACAAACAAGATTGAGGATGCGCTGCAGCTCCTTACGCGTATGGTAGATGTATATAAAAATGATCCCATAATTTATAAAGTTTATCTGAATCTCGGAGATTACTATTTCAGGTCGAACCAGTACAATATTGCTTTGGAAGCTTTATCAAAAGCTGTAAAAGATCCGGATGACAAAAATATATCCCGCCTTGCAATGAGATACCTGATAAGGGTTCATGATATGCTCCGTATGTATGACAGCGGGCTTTATCTTGTCAGAGAGTATATCAGGAAATTCCCGTACGCTGATGATATTTCTCAGAAAAGGGTTCAAATAGGAACATTCCTGATGAAATTGAATGAGTATCAGAGAGCAATTGAGGCATTGAGAAAGGCAAAGGAGACAGCGGATTCTGAAACTCAAGCTGAAATTCAGTACTGGATAGGCAAATCGTACGAAAGTATGGGAAGGTTCAGGGAAGCTGTATTTGAATTCCTCAAGGTAAAATATCTTCTTCCGCGAACGAAACTCCCCTGGGCGGCAACTGCTATGTATGAAGCAGGCCAATGCTATGTAAAATTGAAAGAGCCTGATAATGCAAAAAAGATTTTCAGAAAAATAGTTGTTCAGGAGGGCGCTGCAAGTGATCTCGGCCGGATTGCTCAAAAGAAAATAGAAGAGATTGAAAAATTACAGAACACAGGCAGACAGAATGATTAATTTCGAAAATCTTGACTGGCTTATTGAGAAAAGTTTCAGGGAGGATTTGAGCTTTCTCGGTGATGTTACTACGAGAGCGATTATTCCTGATTCAAAGAGCGGGCAAGCCAAACTTGTTGCAAAACAGGATGGAATTTTAGCAGGCCTGTCAGTACTTCAAAAAGTTTTTATATATAACAACTCAGGGGTTTCAGTAAACCTGTTGAAAGATGACGGAAGTATTGTGAAAAACGGGGATATTATCGGCACAGTCGAAGGAAGTGTGTATGAGATTCTTCAGGCTGAGAGAATTGCACTGAATTTTTTGCAGAGGCTTTCCGGTATTGCAACACTTACGGGAAAATTTGTCCGGGAAGTAGAAGGTACAGGCGCTAAAATACTTGATACAAGAAAAACAACTCCCTGTTACAGGGAGTTGGAGAAATATGCAGTCAAAATGGGCGGCGGGGAAAATCACAGATTCGGGCTTTTTGATATGATGCTGATTAAAGATAACCATATTAAAAGTGCAGGCTCTGTTGCAGCGGCAGTGCAGGCCGGAAAGGAATATCTTTTTTCAATAGGTAAAGAGAATGAAATTCAGATTGAAGTGGAAACATGCAGCCTTAAACAGGTTAGAGAAGCTCTTGCTCTTCCTGTTCATCGAATAATGCTTGATAATATGTCAATTGAAATGATGAAAGAGGCAGTAGTTCTCATTAACAATAAAAAAGAAACCGAAGCCTCGGGAAACGTATCCCTTGATAATGTTAGAGAAGTTGCTGAAACCGGTGTTGATTATATTTCCATAGGATATTTGACTCATTCCGCACCGAGTTTTGATGTATCTCTGCTGCTCGTTGATTAAAAGTAATATTTTGTATGTTTATTTCGATTTTAATCCAGATAATTGATAAATGTTCTAATTATATTCAAATATTAATGATGATATAAGGCTAAAAATTATCGGAAATGGAAAATATTTATTTGATAATTGATATGTAATGTATTTTATTGAAAATTTCTTGTAATACTGACATGGATTGTTTAAGTTTATAGCGTACTTTTTTATTTGTACTTACATCATTATTGGAGGAGCAGAATGTTAGAAATAAGATTTCACGGGCGTGGAGGACAGGGAGCAGTGAAAGCGTCCGACATTCTTGCCATGGCAGCTTTTGCTGAGGGAAAAGAAGTACAGGCTTTTCCCTTTTTTGGCGTGGAAAGAAGAGGAGCTCCTGTTACAGCTTTTACACGGATAAGTGACAACGAAATTAGAATTCATTCTTATATTTATGAACCTGATATTCTTGTTGTTCTTGACCCTGGCTTAATAGGCGCAGTTCCGATTACAGACGGCCTTAAACCCGGCGGCAAGATAATTATCAATTCTTCGAGGAAACCTGATGAGTTTTCATTCCCGGAAGTAAAAGATGTATCGGTTTTTACAGCTGATTGTTCTATGATAGCTCAAAAATACGGGCTTGGAAGCAAAGCCGCTCCAATTGTTAACACAACAATTTTAGGCGCAGTTGCCAAAGCAACAGGAATCATTAAAATAGATTCTATCTGTGATGCGATTATGACAAAAATACCTATTAAAAAGGAAGAAAATGCTCAGGCAGCTCGTGAAACATTTGAGAATGTATTGAGCTAGGAGGTCGGAATGGCTGAAAAAGATGATAAGAAAATAGATATAAAAGGTGCTTCTGATATGCCGCCAATGGCTGCTTCACTTGGCAGTATGCGGCAGAACAAGACAGCTTCATGGCGATCAATTCGTCCGATAATTGACGAAGATAAGTGTAAAAACTGTATGATTTGCTGGAAATTTTGTCCGGAGCCTGCGATATTTCCTACTGCTCCGCCGACAATTGACTATGATTTTTGCAAAGGCTGCGGAATATGTATTGAAGAATGTCCCTTTGATGCTATCTCATCAGTAAAAGAGGGAAAGTGAGAGGAGGTAGAATATGAAAAAAGTACTAACAGGGAATTTTGCAGCAGCCTATGGAGCTACAGCTGCACGAGTTAATGTTGTGGCAGCTTATCCTATTACTCCTCAAACTACTATTGTTGAAATTCTTTCGGAGATAGTAGCTGACGGAAAGCTTAAAGCGGATTTTGTTAAGGTAGAATCGGAACATTCAGCTCTTGCAGCAAGTATTGGTGCTGAAGCTGCCGGAGCAAGAACTTTTACTGCAACATCATCTCAGGGCCTTGCTTTAATGCATGAAGTACTTCATTGGACTGCACGTGCAAGGCTTCCCATTGTATTGACTAATGTAAACAGGGCACTGGCGCCTGGATGGTCAATTTGGGCAGATGCCACAGATTCAATTGCACAGCGGGACACCGGCTGGATGCAGGTTTATTGTGAAAATAATCAGGAAGTTTTTGATACTGTTATAATGTCTTATAAAATTGCTGAGAATAAAGATGTCCTGCTTCCGGTATTGGTAAATCTTGATGCATTTTTTCTTTCACATACGTCGCAAGTTGTTGATCTGTATGATGAAGAAACTATTGATTCATTTTTGCCTCCTTACAACCCTGAATATAAACTTGATGTTAATAATCCGCGGTCTTTCGGGGCTTTGACATCTCCTGAACATTATTTTGAGTTTTCATATAAAATTCAGAATGCTCATAATGATGCAAAAGAAATTATACGAAGTGTCGGAAAAGAATTCGGAAAGATTTTTGGCAGAGAGTATGGGTTAGTGGAAGAATACAGATGTGATGATGCTGAAGAGATTTTAGTAACATACGGTACTATTGCAGGTACGACAAAAGATGCAGTTGACCGATTAAGAGAGAAAGGCCACAAAGCCGGAGCACTCAAAATAAGGTATTTCAGGCCGTTTCCAGAAGAAGAAATAAGAGAAGTACTGTCAAAGGCAAAAAAAGTCGGTGTTATTGACAGGGCTATTTCGTTTGGCCATGAAGGCCCATTCTTTACTGAAGTTAAAGCCGCACTTTATAAAACAGGAGCGGCTGTTCCTGTTTACGGTTTTGTAACAGGGCTTGGCGGGCGCGATGTATCTATTGCAGATATAGAAAAAATTCATAGCCATATGAAGAATAATGAGCCTGAGAACCTTATTTGGATAGGAGTAAAGAAATGAATATTGAAAAAAAGGTAAAACTCACTATACCAGAGCATGAGGTTATGTCACCTGGCCATCTTGCATGTCAGGGCTGCGGTGCTGCTCTTGGAATGCGTTATGCGCTGAAGGCTCTGGGAGAAAAAACAATAGTATCAATCCCTGCCTGTTGTTGGGCTGTAATTGACGGGCCTTTTCCATATTCGGCAGCGGGAATACCCGTATTCCATTGTGCATTTGAAACAGCTGCATCAACTGCTTCGGGAATAACACATGCTTTAAGCCAGCTTGGTAAGGATGATGTTACAACTCTTGCATGGGCAGGTGACGGCGGTACATTTGATATCGGACTCCAAGCTCTTTCAGGAGCTGCTGAAAGAGGCGATAATCTTATCTATATTGTTTATGATAACGAAGCTTACATGAATACAGGCATTCAGCGATCTTCTGCAACCCCTCATGGTGCATGGACAACTACTACACCTGTGAAACATTATAAAACGGGCCCGAAGAAGAATATTGTAGAAATTATGGTTGCACATCATATACCGTATGTTGCGACAGCAAATATAGCCTATCCCGAAGATTTTATTAAAAAGCTCAAAAAAGCAAAAGAGATAAAAGGAGCAAAGTTTATCCATTTGTATGCTCCATGTCCGACAGGTTGGAAGCATCCTCCGGGAATTACAGTGAAGGTTGCACGTCTTGCTACTGAAACAAATGTATTCCCGCTTTATGAGGTAACTGACGGTGTATACAAAATTAACAAGTATATAAAAAATGTTAAACCTGTTGAAGAATATCTTAAGCTGCAGGGCCGTTTCAGGCATCTTCATGCAGACGAGATTGATTTCATTCAAAAAGAAGTAAATAATAATTGGGCTAGGATTGAAAAGATGGAAAAAGCTTTTGGCGAGAATGCAGATTAAGCTCCTTGTATGTAAGTAAAACATGAGGTAAGTATGAAAGAGATACTATCAGGAAATGAAGCTATTGCGAGAGGATGTTACGAATATGGCGTTCATGTTGCTACTGCGTACCCTGGTACTCCCAGTACAGAGATACTTGAAAATATTGCCAAATATTCTGAAATCTATAAGGAGTGGTGCCCTAATGAAAAAGTAGCTCTTGAGGTTGCAATAGGAGCAACTTTTGAAGGAGCACGAACTCTCGTTGCAATGAAACATGTAGGGCTGAATGTTGCCGCAGACCCGTTTATGTCTGTAAGCTTAATAGGATCACCGGGCGGCCTGATTATTGTCAGTGCTGATGATCCGGGCATGCACTCTTCACAAAATGAGCAGGATAACAGATTATATGCACGCTTTGCAGGATATCCCTGCCTTGAGCCATCTGACAGCCAGGAAGCAAAAGATTTTGTCGGGGAAGCTTTAAAGTTAAGCATTGATTATGATGTTCCTGTACTCCTTCGGATTACAACCCGTGTCTGCCATGCAAAAGGTGTTGTGGCTACAAAAGATCGTAAAGAGTATCCTGTGGCAGGATTTAAAAGAAACCCTCAGAAATTTGTTATTTTGCCTTCTATTGCAAGAGATCTTCACGTAAAAGCTGTTGACCGGCTGGAAAGATTGAAACAGGCTTCGGAAAATAGTTCAATTAACAGGCTTGAGCAGGGGACAATGGATGTGGGAGTTATTACGAATGGTGTTTCCTATCAGTATGTTAAGGAGGTATTACCAGATGCCTGGGTCCTGAAACTCGGCATGAGCTATCCGCTTCCAATGAAAAAGATTGAACTTATTGCATCTAAAGTTAAAAAGCTTTTTGTTGTTGAAGAGCTTGAACCTGTAATTGAAGAACAGATTAAAGCTGCCGGAATAAAGTGTGAAGGGAAAAAATACTGGTCAAATCTTGGTGAATTTTCTCCTGAGAGAGTTGCACAAGGCTTTGCAGAAGCCGGTGTGATTGACGTAGAAAAAAGGATTGAAACAAATGATAAAGAGGATGTAGTTCCCCGCCCTCCGATTTTTTGTCCGGGATGCCCTCATAGAGGGCTCTTCTATTCTTTGAAGAAAGTTAAAGCACTTGTAACAACTGATATAGGATGTTATACTCTGGGCGCGCTTCCTCCTATTGAAGCAGGCGATACTTGTGTGGAAATGGGTGCATCAATAGGCGTAGGAGTAGGTATTGCCAAAGCGAGGAAAGACGGAAGAGGAATTGTCGCTACTATTGGAGATTCCACTTTCTTCCATTCAGGCATGACTGGGCTTCTGAATGCTGTAAACGATAATTCGGGAATTACAGTGGTAATTGCAGATAACAGTATTACTGCAATGACAGGCGGCCAGTTTCATCCGGGCACAGGCGAAACTCTTGATGGAGACATTGGTGCAAAAGTTGATAAAGTCAAAATATGTGAAGCTCTAGGTGTAAAACATATCAGAAAAGTTGATCCGTATGATTTGACTGCAACAAGAGAAGCTTTAAAGGAGGAAATGGAACGTGACGAGCTTTCAGTTATTATTACAACACGTCCGTGTGCACTATTCCCGCCTGAGATGAGAAAGCTTGTAAAACAGACACCATTTACAGTTGACCTTGATAAATGTATCGGATGTAAAACATGCTTCCAGGTAAGTTGCCCTGCAATAGGGCTTTCTGATGAGAAGACAGATAAGGGCCTGAACAAATCACATATTGATGCATCTTTATGTACAGGATGCTCGGTATGCGCACAGGTTTGTCCGGTAAATGCAATCGTTCCTATGAAATAGATGAGGTTTTCATGAGCAGAGGAAAAAATGTTCTTATTGTAGGCGTTGGCGGGCAGGGTGTCCTCCTGGCCAGTGAAATATTAAGTTCTGTTGCTGTTGAAGCAGGCCTTGATGCAAAGAAGAGCGAAGTGCATGGAATGTCACAGAGGGGCGGTGTAGTATCAAGCCATGTACGATTTGGTGAAAAAGTATTTTCTCCTCTTATTAAAGAGGGCGAAGCTGATGTGATTCTTGCGTTTGAAGAGGCTGAAGCTTTAAGGTGGCTCCATTTTCTTGACAAAGATGGAGATATTATTGTGAATGAGTACAGGCTCGTTCCTCCTATTGTTGTTACAAAAAAATTGAATTACCCGGAAGATCCTGTTTCTATTATCAAGAGTAAGGTGAATAATGTAAAGAGTATTGATGCTGAAGCTGCTGCACGGGAAATCGGTAATCCGAGATTGGTAAATACCATCCTTCTCGGGGTCTTGTCGCAATCTATTGATATTGATGAAAAAGTGTGGAAAGACGTTATTAAACGGCGTGTACCCAGGGGTACGGAAGATATTAATTTACAGGCATTTGTGAGAGGTAGAGAATATAAGTAAATCTACGGAGAATGGAAATATGGAGAAAGTCCTTGCAATTAATCCCGGATCTACTTCCACAAAGATTGCTCTTTATGACGGGGATTCTGAATTGTGGGCAGAAAAAATATCTTACTCAAAAGAGAGAATAAGTGCTTTTGAAAAGATAACAGATCAAATGGATATGAGAAAATCTGACATTGAGAATGTTCTTAAAGAAAAGAATATTTCTGCCGGAGGCCTTGATGCTGTTGTGGGAAGAGGGGGGCCGTTTAAACCTCTTGCCAGCGGAACTTACAGGGTAACGCCTGCCTTGATTAAAGATGTTAAAGAAGGCAGGGTTCAGGCGGAACATATATCTAACATCGGCCCATTGCTTGCATTTGATTTGTCTGAGAAAGACGGGATACCGTCCTTTTTTGTAGATCCCGTATCTGTTGACGAATTTAATCCAGTTGCACGTTTTTCCGGAATTCCGGAGCTTGAACGGAAAAGCCTTGTTCATGCTTTGAACGTAAAGGCTACTGCACATAAAGAAGCCATGAGACTGGGAAAATCGCTTAATGAATTGAATTTTATTGTTGCCCATCTCGGAGGCGGGATATCTATATGCCCTGTGATGCAGGGAAAGATTGTTGATGCAAATAATGCCAATGAAGGCGGGCCATTTTCACCGGAAAGGGCAGGTTCTCTGCCCTCGTCTTCTCTTGTAAAGCTATGTTATTCCGGGAAATTTTCATACAATGAATTGAAAAAAAGAGTTGTCGGAAATGGGGGGCTTTCTGCATATCTCGGCACAAATGATCTTATGGAAGTTGTTGATAGAATCAGAGAGGGTGATTCTGAATCTGAGCTTGTTTTCGATGCAATGATTTATCAGATTGCAAAAGAGATTGGTGCTATGGCAGCTGTTTTAAGAGGAAAGATTGATGCTGTTATTCTTACAGGAGGAATGGCACGGGAAGAATTGCTGATAAAAAAACTTGAACCACTTATATCCTTTCTTGGACCTGTTAAAGTTTATCCGGGCGAAAATGAGATGGAGTCGCTTGTAATGGGGGTACTAAGAGTGCTCAGGAAAGAAGAAAAGGAATTAATATATTAATTCTATATATTTTATAAATACTTGATGAAATAAGGAGATACAAGTTGGGAAAAGATTATAAGATTCTTGCTATAAACCCGGGCTCCACTTCAACAAAAATTGCTGTCTTTGAGAATGCGAAATGTTTATGTACTAATTCCATATCGCATTCTACAGATGAGATAGCAAAATTTCATAATATTGCAGATCAGTATGAATATAGAGCAAGACTTATTGAAGAACTGCTTGATAAAGAGAATGTAGATATAAATTCAATTGATGTTGTTGTGGGCAGGGGAGGTTTGTTGAAACCAATTCCCAGTGGTGCGTACAAGGTAAATGATAAAATGGTAGAAGAACTACGGTCTGCGAAGTATGGAGAGCATGCTTCAAATCTCGGAGCTATGATTGCATCCAAGATTGGGAAAGATATTGGAGTAGAAAGTTATATTGTAGATCCTGTTGTTGTTGATGAAATGGAACCGATTGCTAAAATATCAGGTATGCCTGAAATTCAGAGAAAATCGATATTCCATGCATTAAATCAGAAGGCAGTTGCAAGAAAGGCTGCAGGAAAACTCGGAAAAGATTACAGTGAGGTTAATCTTATAGTTACCCATCTCGGTGGAGGTGTTTCAGTAGGCGCTCATAAAAAAGGGCGTGTTATAGATGTTAATAATGCACTTTGCGGTGACGGGCCTTTTTCACCGGAAAGATCAGGCGGCTTGCCTGCGACCCAGCTTCTTGATCTTTTGCTAAGCGGACAGATGACCGAAAAAGAAATAAGAAAGCGGCTTATAGGTAATGGCGGGATTGTTGCGTATCTTGGGACAAACGATATGCGGAAGGTTGAAAACGATGTTAAAAATGGCGATGAGAAAGCAATTTTGTATCAAGAGGCAATGGCTTATCAAATAGCAAAAGAAATAGGATCATGTGCAGCTGTCCTTAATGGCGAAGTAGATGCGATAATTTTTACTGGCGGGCTTGCCTATGACGAGTTATTTATTAAAAAATTAGAGAAAAAAGTTGCATGGATCTCAAAGATTCTTGTGTTCCCCGGAGAAGAGGAGATGGAATCTCTTGCTTGTGGTGTGCTTAGAGTGGTTCGGGGTGAAGAAGAGCCCAGAGAATATACCGGCTGATAAAGCCGCAGGAGGGTATTTTGAAAATGATTGAAAGGCTTGATGAGCTTGTCAATGAAGTAAAGGACTCACCTACTAAAACAATTGCTGTTGCAGCCGGGCACGATTATGAGACTATGCTTGCTATTAACCGGGCTACAAATGAAAATGTTGTCCGCGCTGTACTGGTTGGTGACAAAAGTAGAATGGAACAGGTTGCAAAAGAGCATTCTATTGATCTGACCAAATTTGAAATTGTCAACATTGAAGATGAAGTTGAGGCTGCTGTTGAAGCCGTAAAGTTAGTCGGAAGCAAGAAAGCCGACCTTCTTATGAAGGGTTCTGTAAAAACCGCGGAATATATGAAGGCAATTCTTCACAGAGAATACGGGCTGCTTCCACCGGGAAGCCTTTTATGTCATATTGCAGCTCTTGAAATACCCACATATCATAAACTTTTAATAATTTCCGATGCAGCAATTATTCCGCTGCCTGATTTAACTCAGAAGATACAATTAATTAAATACACAACCGAGGTTGCAAGGTATTTGGGAATTGAATTGCCGAAGGTTGCTATTTTATCAGCAGTAGAAACTGTTAATCCAAGGATACCTTCATCGGTCGATGCTGCTATTATGACTTTGATGAATAGAAGAAATCAGATAAAAGGTGCAATACTTGACGGCCCTCTTGCACTTGATGTAGCTCTTTCAAAAGAGGGGTGCAGAATAAAAGACCTTGAGAGCCCTGTTGGCGGAGATGCAGATGTGCTTATTTTCCCAAATATTGAATCTGCAAACATTTTTTATAAAAGCTCAACAGTAATTGCCGGAGGAAAAACTGCTGCAGTAGTTGCAGGCACAACAGCTCCTGTGGTTTTAACTTCACGAGCTGATAATGATGATTCAAAATTCTATTCAATTGTTCTTGCTGCAAAACTTTCTGAAAAATAGATTTTTAATAAATGCCCGGTGTTGTATTATGTATAACCGGGCATTGGTACGTTTGCTGTTAATTTTAATGCGTTTTGATATTTAGAGGGATGATTTTATGGATACAAACGATAAATCCGGTTTAGGGCTGATTCATGTATACACGGGAAACGGCAAAGGGAAAACAACTTCTGCTCTCGGGCTTGGATTAAGGGCAACAGGCCATGGTTTCAGAGTACTAATGGTTCAGTTCATGAAGGGAGACCCGTCTTACGGAGAAGTTATAGCAGTAAGTAAAATAGATAATTTTAACCTTATCCAGTCAGGACTGCCCACATTTGTGAAAAAGGGAGAACCTTCCGAAGAAGACCTGAGCCTTGCAAAGGCAGGTTTTGAAAAATGTTATGAAGCCGTAACAAATGGAACCTATGATATTGTAATTATGGATGAGATAAATGTGGCAGTTAATTACGGATTAGTCCGGCTGCAAGACGTGCTGAGCCTTATTGATAAAAAATCAAAAAATGTTGAGCTGATTCTTACAGGCCGTTATGCAGATGAGAAAATTATTGAGAAAGCTGATCTCGTAAGTGAAGTGCAGGAAATTAAACATCCGTTTACAAAAGGTATTCCTGCACGCAGAGGAGTGGATTTTTAATTTTACAATTTAAGGAGGAGTCCATGCTTGGCAATTTTAATGAAATTTTAAATGCTGCAGTAAAACATGGAGGAAGAAAGATAGCAGTTGCAGGGGCAGAGGGTGCAGCAGTGCTCACTGCACTTAAGATTGCAAAGGAAAAAGGAATTGCAGAGCCAGTGTTAGTTGGTAATCAGAAAAAGATTGAAAAAATTGCCCAAGATGTTAACTTTGATATAAGTGGTGTTCTAATTTGCAATAAAGAAGATGAAACGGATGCTGCAGAAAAAGCTGTGGAGATCGTGGATAATGGTGAGGCCTCCGCTTTAATGAAAGGCAAGGTAAGTACTCCGGTTCTTTTAAAAGCTGTACTGAATAAGAAATATAATCTCAGGACAGGAAGGCTGTTAAGCCATGTAACTCTGCTTGAGCTGCCTGAATACCACAAATTGATGATTATTTCAGACGGGGGGATGGTAATATATCCGACACTTGAACAGAAAAAAGAGATTATAAAGAACAGTATTGAAGTTATACATAAACTCGGAATTGATAGGCCGAAAATAGCTGTTTTAGCAGCTATTGAAAAGGTGAATCCCGGCATGGTTGAGACTGAAGATGCGCAGGCTTTGGCAGAGATGGCTAAAACCGGTGAATTCGGCGATGTTATTCTTGAAGGCCCTCTTGCTATGGATGTTGCCATGTCCAGAGAAGCAGCGGAGATTAAAGGTATAAGCAGCAAAGTCAGCGGGGATCCTGATATATTGATTGTACCAAACATAGCGTGTGGAAATATTTTGGCAAAGAGCCTGATATATCTCGCAAAAGCAAGAATCGGCGGAGTAATTGCAGGTGCCAGGAAGCCTGTTATCCTGCTTTCACGGGCAGATAATGCAGAAACAAAGCTCAATTCTATTGCTCTTGGCGTTGCATCAAGCTGAAATTTCTTATAAGCATAAGGATAGTTTGAATGGTACAGGTAAACAGGGACTGCAAATTTTACAGGGGGGATATACCCTGCACTTTTCATAAATCCGAAGGTGTACACTGTTCGGAGTGCCCCTATTATACAAAGATCAGTAAAAAAATTCTTATTATTAAACTCGGCGCTATTGGCGATGTTATAAGGACAACTCCTCTGATAAGGAGATTTGAGAAAGAGTTCCCTGATGCGCAGATCCACTGGCTTACAAATTTTCCTGATGTTGTACCATCTTCTGTAGATTATATCTATTCCTTCAATCCAGAATCAATTGAAATTTTAAAGAACATGAAGTTTGACCTTCTCCTGAATCTGGATAAAGACCGCGAAGCATGTGCTCTTGCAAACAGAATTGATGCTGATGATAAAAAAGGATTTGTTTTAAAAGACGGATTTTGTTTTCCTGTTGATCAACCTGCTCATGATAAGTGGCTTACAGGATTGTTTGATGACCTTAATAAATTAAATACAAAGAGCTACCCTGAAGAAATTTTTGCAATGTGCGGATTGGAGTATAATAAAGAGGAGTACATTGTTGAGGTAGAGGATAAAATTGAGTGGAATATACCCGGAACAGGGAAAATAATAGGGTTAAACACCGGGTGCGGAGACAGATGGGAAACACGGTTATGGCCTGTTGAGCGCTGGGTAGAGCTGTCAAAATTACTTGCTGACAAGGGGTACAGAGTCCTTCTTTTGGGGGGAGGCCAGGAAGATGAAAAGAACAGATACATTGCAAAAGAGACAGGTGCAATATATTTGGGGCATTTCCCGATAAATAGATTTTTTACACTTGTTAACCAATGCAGCCTGGTTGTTACAGCTGTAAGTATGGCTTTTCACGTGGCTCTCGGGCTTGGCAAACGGATTGTACTTTTCAATAACATTTTTAATCCTAATGAATTTGAGCTTTTCGGCCGTGGTATAATAGTTCAGCCTGATGTGCCGTGCAGAGGGTGCTTCAAAGGAAGCTGTGACAAAGATTGTATGATTTTAATTAAGGCAGGCCAGGTATTGAACGCAGTACAGAAGTTAATTGAGCCTAAATAATCCTATCGCAAAAAGTGCTGTTTTTCCTGAAAACAAAAATATATGATTAAGCAAAAAGAAAATAAAATTTTAAAGCCAGGGGATTTTCTAATTGCTTTTGTACTGTTATGCATAAGCCTGGCATTTATGCTTATTCCAAAAGAAAAAGGCAGCACTCTTTATATTAAAGTAAACGAAAAGCTGGCAGCAGTTTATTCTCTTAATCAGGCGAAAGAGAAACATGTTACGGTTAAGGGCGCTGTAGGAGAGATGCATATCTGTATTGCTGATGGAAAAGCATGGGTAACAGATTCAGCATGTAAAAATAAATTATGCGTCAGGATGGGGAAGATAAGCAGAAACGGAGAAGTTATTGTATGTCTTCCAAACAGAGTTGTAATATCTGTCAAGAGCATAAAGGATAGAGAAATAGACGCAGTTACAATGTGAGCAGAAAAAATTGACAAAAAAAACAACAGAACTTGCAGTACTTACTGCAATCAGTACAATAATTTTTACAATAGAGAGTTTAATTCCCAGCCCTGTTCCTATGATCCGGATCGGACTGGCAAATGTTATTACATTGATTGTGCTTCAATCATGGGGGGTGAGTGAAGCCTTGACTGTTATGATATTAAGAATATTTTTGGGAAGTTTGCTGACAGGACGGCTATTTAGCCCGCTTTTTGTAATGTCCATAACAGGCGGTATTGCATCAACTTTTGTAATGGCAATACTGATTAAATATTTTCAAAAGAGTGTAAGCCTTGTGGGGGCAAGTATTGCAGGTGCAGCGGTACATAATATTGTACAGATTTATACTGCTAATCTCTTGTTCATAAAGAATATAGGCACCACATCAATCCTGCCTTTGTTTATTTTTTCATCAATAATTACAGGTACGGTTGTAGGGCTATCTGCAATTTATTCCTTAAAAGTTGTTTCTTTGAATACATCTTAAGCTGTAGCTTTATCCTGAGTATTAAGGAATACTTTTAAAGCTTTTTCAATTTCAGATAGATCAACAATAGTATTTTTACAGGGGCCTTCTGGTCTGGCGTTTGGTATGCCGATTACAGGAATTTTATCCAGTACATCCTGCATACCGCTTAAAAGATCCCGTTCGCATGCAACTCCTATAATTGCTTTTGGCCTTTTTTCGTAAATAAGTTCCCTGGCCCTGGACCCTCCGGAAACAATAAAGACCGGAACATTCAAGGATTTTGTGAGAGCTTTTATCTTATCAATATACTCTTTTCTGAGGCATCTCGGAAGAAGAATCATTAATTTTTCAGGTTTCACTTTTCTTGCAGATGATGTTATTAATGTATTGACAACTTTGACAAATGAATGCCCTATGCGGTCACGTGATATTCCTATATTCTTTGCAAGTTCTAAAACAATAGGAATCGTAAATGTAAGAGTAAATTCTTTTTTGCCGAGTTTTAAGACAAGGTGTTTTTCAAATATAATTGAAAATACAATCAATAAAAACCAGATGCCGAATAGCGACCAGATCAGGAAAAAAAGCACTCCTGCAATAAGAGGTGCAGAAGAATGGATCTGCTGCAGACGGGGGGAGATAAGGTACCAGAAAATGAAAAGGCCAAGGCCTGTGATAAAGAGTGCGAGAAGGAGAAGCCCTATGTATAGCCGTTTTCCCGTATTGATATTTTTATTTCCGGATAAATCTCCTGTCCATCCAAGCCATTCATCGCCGAGTTTTCTGTCTTTTGTTTTAATAATATTTTTATGATGTTTTTCCATTAATTCCTCAAGAAGATTTCAATATCTTTCGGAATAAATTTAGCATATAATTATCAATAAAACAAGCGGTTTTAATCGAAAATACGTATTCTCTGAAGGCCGTATTGGCTCAAAAATAAAGTGCCACTGGCAGATATGGAATCCGCCCCTACCAGTATTTCCACAATGGCGTGAAAATGATTTGACATAAGTATATATTTATGTAATTTTGTGCCACGTTTTGGTTCGAAGCACGGATAAATAAAAGTCAGCTTTAGCTGAATGTGACTCAACGTTAAGTATATGAAAAGTAATCGATTTCGAAGCACTTGTTTTCCAATTTATAACAAAGTTCAATAGGACTTAAATGCTCTATTTTACTAGTGATTCGGCAATT